>JAZOSA010000044.1:0-4097 GCA_045656905.1 Bacteroidales bacterium | reverse complement strand
ATCGCTGGCAACTACAGACCAGAATATTCTGGCGGCAGCGAAGATGCCTTGCTCAACGGCGCTGTCGGAACTAACAACTACAAAGACGGTAACTGGCAAGGATTCTACGGCACAGACTGCGACCTTGAACTCGACTTCGGCAAGAAAGAAAAAGTAAACTCTTTGAAGATAAACTTCAACACCAATCCTTACGACTGGATTTTATTGCCTAAGAAAATGTCGGTTTACGTTTCAAATAATGGAACCAATTACACATTATTCAAGACATTTGAAATAAGCGAAGACGTTGACACATCAAAGACAAATATCGTCACAAAGACATTCGACATCAGCGGACTGAACAGCAGATACGTAAGAATCGTAGTTGAAACACCGGGCTTTATTCCAGAAGGACTTCCTGGATACAACAATCCGTCATGGATGTTTATGGACGAAATCGTGGTGGAATGACCTTTGACTATTGAACTAAGGCTATTGAACTTTGAACTTTATAATGAAATCAAAAGCATTATTCATATTATTGGCGATATTATTGGTTACAAAAATATCTTTAGGACAGATGCCAATAGTCAATGGCCAACAGCCAACAGCTAAATCATATGGTTTCTACGCCAAAGTTTCCGCCAATGTGTCGTATCCTCTGCCAGGAATAATCGGTTCTGTCGGTTATGAGTTCAACAAGCATTTCGCAGTAGGCGTCGGCGGCGGTGTTGTGTCGGCAGCCTTTTACGACATCTGTTATCCTTTAAGCATTGAAATCTACGGCGACATCACAAGAAACAACATCATCGGGAAAGCGAGTCTGTGCTATAGCATCGAACCTTTGGTTTTACTCGGAACGAACTTATATTACATCTTGCCTAAAATAGGTCTGAGGACAAACAACTGCCATTTCTATCTGACCGTTATCGGATTTAACTTCGGATATAAGATTCCTTTCAGAAAACATCAAGACCTTTGATTTTTATTAAGAAAAACTAAATAATTTCAAAAAAACATTATATTTGTGAGATAAATATCAAACTTAAATCTTACAATTATGAAAACATTAAAATCACTTTCATTTATTGTATGTCTGATATTATGCAGTCTGACATACAAATCTTTTTCTCAAGATGTAATTACACTGTCAAACGGCACTGAGATTGAAGCCAAAGTCATTAAAATAACAGACTCTGAAATTGAATACAAAAAATGGAACAACCAAGAAGGTCCATCTTATGTAGAAAAAGTCAGCAACGTTTCATCCATTAAATATCAAAACGGAAACAACGACACTTTCAATCAAAAGACAGCAGAAGTTAAGGTTGTCAATGAAAAGAAAAAAAGCAAGCCTTTCATAGGCATCAATGGCGGTATCGGAGCAGGTATAAATTACGTAAAAGGATTTTACACCTACACTGATAGTTATAATTACGAGTATTATGATTATTTTGAAAACTATTACGCATATTTGCCAGTGTCAGTCGGCGTTGACTTTGCTTTCCCAATAGGAAGCGTATTTGCCTTAGGACCATATGCATCATTAGGCAGCGAAGCCTCATCGTTTAACGTAGGTTTAGGTGCTTTGGCAATGTTCAGATTCAAAAACGAATGCGCGATTATGGTTGGTGAAGGATTAAACATCATCACTGATTATGGATTAGGCAACAGTTACCGTTTAGGATTCAAGTTCAAGAAAAGATTATATCTTTTAGGAGAAGTTAACACATCTTCATTCATATCTAGCGACCCACATATTGAACAATACAACGTTTCTTTCCTTATCCACGTAGGTTTCAAATTGAATTAAAATCAATACAATAAAATAAAAAAAAGACCCCGAGTCTCCAAGATAATTCAGGAAACTCGGGGTCTTAGCGTCTTGGAGACTTAATTATTCTCCCCAATAATTATAATTCTCTACATCTTTCATCAGTTCTCTCACTGCTGCTTCGAGTTGTTCGTCAACGCCTGCTGCGAGTTTCTCTGGTGTGTTTCTAACCTTCACATCTGGTTCAAGTTGTGAGTTTTCAAGATAATAACCTTCTTGTGTTCTATAACCTACAGTAGGCAAACCGAAGTACATGCTTTCATCTTGCAATGTCTCCCATGTCACGCTGCTCATAGTTCCTGGGACTGGCATACCGACGAGTTTACCCATTTTCTTGTATTTATAAACCCATGGTGTTCCGTGAGCGTTGCTGTAGTTCGCCTCGCACATCAGCATGATAGATGGTTTGACATAACGACGTGACGGCATCACGCAAGCCACGCTGTCGCGGATGACTTGTTCAAGGTATTTCTCGCCGCTAAACAAAATCTCGATATCTTCATGCAAACGACCGCCGCCATTGAAACGAGTGTCGATGACAACGCCTTTTCTCTTGTTGTATTTTCCAAGAATATCGGCATAGACATCACGATAGCTCGCGTCGCCCATACTTTTAATATGCACATAACCCAAAGTTCCATTAGAAAGACTGTCAACGACTTCCGCATTATGTTTAATCCAGCGTTGATATAACAATTCATTCTGTGTTCCCTTTGAGATAGGTTTCACAATCTCTTCCCAACGTTTCTTTGTATCAGGATTATATACAGAGACCAAAACCTGTTTTCCAACTTTCTTATTTAAGAGAGGATAATAATCCATATCTCTTGTAATCTCAACGCCGTCAATCTTCTCGATTATACAACCTGCTTCAACTTTAGAATGATTCTTATCGAAAGGACCTTTTTCAAGAACCTCGTCGATGAGGAGACCATCGCCATCGTAATCAACATCAAAGAGAAGACCGAAACAAGCAGTCACATCGCCGCTCTTTCCGTTGCTCATCATTCCGCATCCAGAGTGAGACACGTTGAGTTCGCCGAGTATCTCGCTCATCAATTCTGTAAAGTCGTAATTGTTATTGATATGAGCCAAGAAAGGATAGAAATCCTTCTTAATCTGTGCGAAATCAGCGCCGTTGCTGTCTCTTCTGAAAAGACGTTTGTTTTCTTGCAAGAAGATATGGTTGAACATATATTCGCGTTCGGCGGCACGGTCGAGCAACATCGTTGCGTCATATTTAATAGGTGTCGCTTTGCCGCCTTTGGTTTCTATTGTCTGAAGATTGCCACCAGACAAGACATAAAGTTTATCGCCTTTCTTATTCAGTTTGATTTCAGCGCCGCCCATGCCGAGTTTCTTCAATATCTTAGTAGACTTCTCGCGGACATCGAGTTCCCAGAGGTCGTAGCCTTTTTCAAAAGCACTGAGGAAGAATAATTTATCGCCATCTTTTGAGAGCGAAACGCCAGAAAGTCGCGACGACATCGGAGTGAGGCGTATGATACGGTCTTCCAGTCCGTCAAGTTCAACGACGATGTCTTTCTTCTCTTCAGACTTCTTATCGTCTTTCTTTTCTTTCTTATCAGATTTTTCCGCTACATCTTTTGCCATCTTTTCCTCTTTCTTCAAAAGGTCATATTCTTCCTTTGAAAGACGGAACTTATCGTAAGCCTCTTGATTCAAAAACGCTACAAAAGCATCGTCCTGACTACCCCATGAAGCATGAGAACGCATACCGTAACGATTTGAAATAAATGTAATTGCGTTGCCATCCAAAGCCCATTTCACATTTGAAGTGATATATGCGCTCTGTGTGATATTATGAATCTTCATATCGCCGCTTGCTGAAACGATGCCGACATCAGAATAAGGGTCGCGCATATTTGTTATCAAAGAAAGAGCGAACCATTTGCCATCTGGCGACCATTCGTAATCGAAGCAATAGTCGTCGTTACGATAATGCTGTGTTCCGTCGGTGATTTGACGTACTTTTTTCGTTTCTAAGTTAACGACTTTTAAGATATTTCTATTTTCGAGATATGCCAATTCCTTTCCGTCAGGAGAAAATTTTGGAACACCACGTTCTATGCCGTCGTCATCAAACAAACGTTCCTCATTAATTAATGTAGCGTAAGTGAAGTTCACTTCTTCCTTACGAGCCACCTCTGCCTTATAAAGATTGAAGTAGCCGTCACGTTCAGAGACGTAGACCAATGTCTTTCCATCAGGAGAGAATGTTGGATAAGACTCTGCTTCTGGAGTATGAGTGATTTGTTTTGTA
>JAZOSA010000043.1:0-8355 GCA_045656905.1 Bacteroidales bacterium | reverse complement strand
GCGTCGACATCATAGACATACGAACCGTCGTTGTCGACGACTGCGAAACCGTTCACTATATTCGAGTGTGTGAAGTCGGTCCACTTGATGTTGAATGGGAATGGGTTGCCAATCAGGTAGAAGTTTTCCCAGCGGTCATCGGCGTTGAATGCGACTTTATAGTTGAATGATCTTTCGTGGTTGAGGATGCCCTGAATTGTTGCCTCGCCGTCCCTTTCGTATGACGCCATGTAGCCGCGGCCTAAGACGAACTCTGTCTCGTATGGGTTGGCTTCTTCATAGTTCGCAAGTTCGAGGTGGTCGACCATGACTCCGGCGTTGGCTGATGCGCCCGAGGTGCAGCGTATCGCCATCCAGTATTCCATGAAGTCTCTGTCGACTGTGTCGGCGTAAGCTTCAAGCAGGAACTCTACCTGTTGCCATTCGTTTGTGACCGTCACCGTGCCGACCTTTGTCACGAAGTCGCCTGCCGCTGTTGGAGATGCCGCCTTGTCCGCTGAAAGCCATACTTCCACTTCGCTTGATGTCGTGACATTCGATGCGTTCTTGACCCAGAATCTGAGTTTAGATTCTGGATATGTGTTGATGATCTTAGGCGATACGAGGTAGTCGTTCGATGCGCCGCCGTTGAACACGCAGGAGAGGTATCCCGCCGCGCCGTCCTTGCCTGCTCCGCCGTTATAGCTCCATGTGTAGCCGTCGCTGTTGGCGTCCAATGATGTCCAGCCCTGCATACCGTCGGCGAAGTCATGGATGAACTCGTCGTGGTGGAGTTTGTAGTTGACCCATTCGAGGTGGCGTGTGCCGTCGTATTTGTAGAGGTCGTAGTCGCCGCCTTCGTCTGGATTGACGTAGCCGAGAAGGTCCGCGTCAACGAAAGGCGATGCGATGAACTGCCAGCCGTTAGCATGGTTGCTTCCGTCTGGACCCCATGTAGCAGGATTGTTGATGTTCATATTGAATGTAGCGGCGACATTGGCGTTGTTTTGATATACCTGGCCGCCGTCTTCGATGATGAATGCTGATGGCAAGCTGTTTTCAATGCCGCCAATCACATCAAGTGTTCCTGTAGGTTCTACAGTGAGAGTACCAACGCTTTCGATGAATATTGAGTTGATATAAACTCCGTCATTAACATGAGCGTCGCCTCTGATGATGACATCGTCGGTTGCAACAGGCACGCTGTTGATGTTCCAGTTAGATGGAACTTTCCAGTCGCCTTGACCGATGAAGATGATTTGATCATTGCTTCTTGTAAGACGGAAGGTGAAGTTTGTTTCCGCTGCTGGAACAGCATAGTATGTACCTGCAGGGAATGACAAACCTTCCACTACAGATGTTGTTCCATAGTAATAATAGTTGTCACTACTTGGACCATCTTTATCGACATTGTCATTTGCGAAGTCTTCTTTATAGAATGCGATGAGTGGATTAGATCCGTTCAATACTTCCGCTGTCAAAGAAACATCTTCATCCAAAGTGAATCTATAAACAGCATCGAATCTTGTTCCTTCTGGATTTTCACCTGGCAAGATGTAGTCATCGTGCAATGTTGCGAAATCAGGAGTATCTTCATACTCGTCATCAACCCATACCACTTCTCTTGACTTTTCAAATACGTCTGGTTCAACAGGGTCGTATGCTGTTGCTGTAACTTTCACGCCTTTCACAACACCTTTATTTGGCGTAACTGTCATTATACCATATTTAGAACCTGGTGTGCCGTTTATTCTGTCATAACCCATTTCAAATTCCAAGAGATCGTCTTCTGGGAGACTCAAAGCTGGTAATGTGAAGAATGGTTCATCTATTGTTACGCTTTCCACTTCTGAATTGTATGATTCTATTTGTACCGGCACTGTAACGTCTGGTTTTTCTCTCCAGTAATCACCGACAATCACTTCGCCGAATTCTATAGGATCTGGAGTTATCACAACTTCAGGGGATGTTGATGTATATGTTATCTTGATATTGTTGATCTTATAAAGTGCTGTACCATCCATATTCATAGTGATAGGGTCGAATGTAGGGTCGCAAGCGCACAAAGATCTCATTGTTTCAGTTTCACTTACATAGAAGTTTGTTTGGTTTTGCAAAGGATCATAGTGACGGTGAGCACCGACAATCAAATTACCACCAGTATAAGAGAATGGCTTGGTAAATGTGAATGTCACCCATTCTCCATCTGCAGGCATTTTATATGTATTGTCAAAATATATATCATTAATTGAGAATGAAGTCCAGTCATTAAGTTTTTCAAACTCATCCTTATCAATATTTTGCATAAATATTCTGATGTAGTCTGTACTGCCTTTATTTTCATTTCCATATACTTTGAAAGAAATAGAAGTAATCTTGACGTCTGTTGCAGAAGCGAAATTCAACTCTTCTCTTGTATAAATCTGTTGTGAAGCAGAATACAAGAATGAGTTAGAAACAGGAAGCATTGGTCCGTTTGCATCAATATAAGGAGCTGGGGATTCACCTATTTCTCTTTCGACTTCAATTGCCTCACCACCTTCCCATAATTCAATGACAACAGTTGTGGTGTTACCGTGAACTATTTCCACATTATATACATATCTGTCGTTATAACCAGAATTTTGAGGAGGTGTGGCTAATATTGTATATATACCCATTGGCATATTGCTTTCGCCGAATTTACCATTTGCGCCAGTAGTATAAGTATAATCTGGAATTGCATTTCCTGCACAGTCTTTTCCTTTCACTGTAACAGTTACGCCTGAAACAGGATTGCCATTTCCATCTACTACTATACCATCCATTGTGCCATAGCCGGTTTTTGTCACTGTAACGGTAGACAAGTCCTTGCTTGTTTCGCTGCCACTATAATCCACTGTCAAGCAGATAGTGTTATCGCATCCTCTGAATGGAAGTCCGCCTGTTACAGTATATGTCATTTGGTTAGCAGGAATCAACGATGTGTTGATTTTTTCATATATGTAAGAAGAACTTCTTTCATCCCAATATTTTTCATAGAGGTTATATCCCGATGGGGTAACGCCTGCAGGCAATGTTTCTCTCCATTCCCAGTTCAATACGATGTTTTCGTTCATCGTATAAGAATTCTTATTAGAACTTAATTCAGGAACTGGAAGTTCCATAACTATTGTCAGGACATATCTAACATCTTTCTCTACATTCATAGGAGGGTCGTTATAGTCGCATATTGAAGCATAACCTTTATAGACAGATTTAGTAGCTACAATATTATAACAGTTATTGAACAATGGTATAGGCATTTTTTCCACTGTAATATTGCCGTTAGCATCTGATGTGTATGTCTGGTTTATTACATTTCCTAATTCGTCAAAACCATCCAGACCAACGACTACATCCTGCATAGGATTGCCTTGTGCGTCAACAACATTGATTTCCAATGGGAAATAAGCAGCGACTTTAACTAATACGTTTTCGCTCATCTCCGACTCTTTATTAGCAACAGCAGTGACATTAACCCTTACGCCTGGAGTTACGTCATATGGAAGATTTGACAATCCGTATGATGTTGATGTAATTGGTGATGTATTATGTTTCACGCCATTGACATATAAATTATAAGAGCTGACACCATTGCAAGCATCCCATGAGATTATCGTTGATTGGTCAACGAATATATTATAAGGAGTAGCCTTGACATTTTGTGGAACTGGAACCACTGTCTCGAAAGTAATGTCAATGGTGTTGTTTTGTCCTAGTTGTTCTCCTGATACACTACGCATATTTGCAGGATTATATGGATTACTACCATAACCTGCTGGCACCCAAGAAGAAACTCTCAACGACCTATAACTAGCCTCATACTGATAAAATAGTGCTTGACTTACATCTGTTCCTGTTTTATCAAGAACGCTTATCAATAAACCTCCACCTGTATATGTGAGTGGTGTAGTTAATGTTATTTCCAGAGTTTTATCTTTACCAGGAGTAGTAATATCACCACTAAATACTATATGGCTATCATCCTCATTTGTCCAGTCAGAAGCGCTATAACCATATTTCTCCTTTGCTGTATTCTGCATATAAACCACAATATTACGCGTTGTGACAACATCATTTGCTTGTTTAAATGCAATCTTGGTAATCTTACTGCCAACCATAGTGCCATCTGGATCTATTTCAGCTTTTGTATAAATCTGTTGTGAATATCCATAACTATCTTTTGTATTGATTGGCAACACTCCATTATAAGTAGGTGTTCCGATTGAAATCACGCCACCGTCGTCGTTACCATCATCGCCGCCATCATCGCCGCCAGTGTTTTCTGCTTGTGTTGTTGCACATGCTTCATTTGAGTATGCAGATTCGTCTACGTTATTGACAGCTGTAACCTTATAACAATATTGTGTATTTGGTGTCAATCCTGTATCTGAATATGTTGTGCCTGTAGCAACTGTTGTCAAATATGATCCACCTTTATAGATTTTATAGCTTGTCGCGCCTGGTACAGAGGTCCATGTCAAACCGATTGCTGTTGTGCTTTGCGCTGCAGCTGCAAGTGTTGGAGCACTTGGAACTGTTGGAGTTTCAGCTTGTGTTCTTGCGCAAGCTTCATTTGACTCTGCAGATTCACCTACGTTATTGACAGCTGTTACAGTATAGCAGTATTGAGTGTCTGCTGATAAACCTGTATTTGTGTATGTTGTACCAGTAGCAACACTTGTGATCTTAGTTCCTCCTCTGTAAACATTATAGCTTGCTGCGCCATCTACGGCATCCCATGTCAACTTGATTGCTGATGTGCTTTGTGCTGTAGCTGTAAGATTTGTTGGAGCACTTGGAACTGTTGGTGTTGGTGTTGAAGCACCACAATCAACGGTGTATGATGACAGAATTGTTTTTGTTTCTTTGGAAGGGAAACCGTTACTTGAATCTATAGTATAAATATTTTCACCACCTGCATAAGCAATAGTCAATCCTATTTCATTTGGATAGAGACCAGTATACAATTCACCATTAATCACTGTACCTTGTGGTATTGACAATGTATAGGTTTTGGTTTTGATGGTTCTATCACCAGGGTTTTGGAAGTCTATTACCTCATCAATATCATTACCATCATAAATATGTACATAAGCGTCATTCCAACCATCACCATAGGTGTCTGTTAAAGTAAAGATTATTTCACATTCGCCGTTGCCAACGCCTGGAGTTGGATCCGGTTCTGGTTCTGGTTCTGGTTCTGGTTCTGGAGTTGTACCTCCTACGAGTTCAAATACCCAAGTAACAGTATTACCACTACCTGAAGCATCTGCATCGCAGTAAATCTTGCCGGTTTCAACTTTGAAATAATTGTTGTTTGGCATAGCGACAGAATGGTTCGCACCAGTGGTCTTATCATAGTCTCTGATGTAGAAGTTAACATCGTCAACATATTGTAATGTAAGCGGTGTTTTCGCTGTAGCGCTATATGCATAAGTATTCCAATATCTACCACTATTGATATTATTATCACCGCATTTTACATAATAACCGTCTGCTGTACGGAGATAATAATTTCCGTTGCCGGCATCTTCTAATGTAAATATCTGTGTATTAGATTCAGCATAGTTACCTACCAACAAAGTTGGAGTATTATCCGATGGTAAGGTATATGAATCTGCATAAAGATATTTACCATATTGAGAGTGACCGGTAGAGCTTACTCTTATTCTATATTGTTGTCCAGATGATTCTGCCAATGTTGTTGCGCAGACTTGAGTTGATGTTGCAGATTCTGAACCCTTGATAGCTTCAACAGTGTAGCAATATTGTGTTTCTGGATTTAAGCCATTATCATCAGTATATGTTGTTGAAGTAAGATTGTTTGCAATTTGAGAATCACCTCTATATACTGTATAAGAAGTTGCTCCTGGAGCTGTTGTCCATGACAAGTTTATCGATGAAGTACTTGCTGCTGTTGCTGTAAGAGTTGGAGCGCTGAGTGGGAGATTAGCGAAAGCAAGAACAGCATCATAGATGTTGATTCTACCTGTACCAGTCTTGTTGCTTTTGGTATCTGATAACTTCACAGCTGTTGTTTCCAAGGCCTCACATATCTGAGCTGGAGTAAGGCTTGGATTTGCATCAAGGAGGAGAGCTATGGCACCAGCAACACATGGAGTTGCCATTGAAGTACCGCTCATTGTTGCATAACCACTATTCGAATTATGTGCAGCCGATACAATAGCAGAACCTGGAGCTGTCACATCAGGACGGATGAGACCTATTTTTTCCGAAGAAGTTGTTGAAGTTGTAATTTTAGCACGAATATGCCACATCTCACTTACACCAGTGTTTGCTGAATTATTACTCCATTCATATTTATTCTTTGGTTTATAATACGTCCAGCGTCCGTTTCCATCATCAGTATTTGTAGCAACAGCCATATAGCCATTTATAGGAGTAATGACTATCCAAAGATTTTTACTGGTATCAATTGTCACATCTTTATTCAAGGTAATATCTACCATTCCCCCAGTTCCACTAAGTGTATATGATTGTGTATGGACTTGGGTTGCATTATCTGGAGTATTACCACCTTGATAAACAGTTAATGTTCCACTACCACTATTAGTATAAATATCATAAACAGATACAGCTTTCAATATTTTACCACTAGTGATACTAGACATCATCGATGGAGGGAACATCACAGCACATTTTGATATGTTTGTATAAACACTTATATACTCACCGTTTGTTTTTATTGTTCCATCATCATATTTTAAAGTCGTTGTAGGGATACCTGAACCCCATTCATAATCCAAATAATCTGTATCCTGCCATGTAACAGGACCTTGTGAAGAGAAATAACATGCATCATCATTATAGTCAACTGCACCTACACTGATAACACTTGTAAGGCCACCTGGATTATTATTTGCTTGATCAGGGTGAAGCCATGGTGGAGGACAGTTACCTGGAGAACTGATATTTCTTGGGATAGGACAATTATACAAGTTATAATCATCATATTGTGAATCCGAGCCTTCATTACCTGCAGCCACAGATGCCACTACGCCTAATCGAAGTGCATTGACAAACACAGGTCTCATCAAGTTATTATCTCTATAATCAGGGCATGAAAATCCTAATGACATACTCAAGACATGAGCTCCCTTTTCTATAGCATATTGCACCGCTTCTATCATAGCTTCTGCTGTGCCCGCGCCATCATCGCCAAGCGCTTTGAGAGTCATAACCTTAGCACCTGGAGCCATACCTGTAGATGTTCCTGAAGAACCATCGCCACAAACAGTACCTGCACAGTGTGTACCATGACCATGACCATCTGTGATATTTGCATTATCATTCAATGTATTCCATCCATGATAGCCTGTTCCGGAATCAGTCCACAAACGATTTTTCAAATCCACGTGGTTAGGGTTAATACCTGTATCAATAACAGCAACGATAATGCCATCACCATTAAAACCTAAGTTCCACACTTGGTCAGCTTTAATCTGTGTGATATTTTGTGTGTTACCCCTTACGGCACTTGCTGGTTTTGCCTTTTCATCAGGAATCAGTTTTTCCAGCTTATTGTAAATAACAGCCTCTACATCTGGATGCTCTGCTATTTTCAAAATAGCATCAGCAGTGGCATTACAGTTTATCATGTTTGTTATCCAGAAACTGTTGATGTCTGTCACCTGGCTGCTTCTTTCGCTAGCCTGCAGAGTCTTCAAAACATCAGCCTGATCCTTTTCAGCCTGATATTTCATCTCTTCAACCATGTATTTTCTCTTGGCTTCTTTACTGCTGAATGACTTTCTTACATTCAGTGCATCTGCATCAATTTGCTTTTTCAAGACAATATTGACGCTAATTTTATCGCTGCTTCTGCTATTCATGAGGTCATAAAGTTCAGGATCTATGACGCCCGAACGTTGTGCAAAACCTAGATTTATAAAGCAAAAACTCAACAATACAAGTATAAATATCCTCTTCATAAGATAAAGATTTAAAAATTGCGCTAAAATTAGAAATTAAAAAAATAAATTCCAAGAAAAAAAAATAACATTTTTTTAGTGTACAATTAACAATGTACAATTAACAATTTTTTTAAGGTAAATAAAAAAAGACGCCACTATGTGACGTCAATTTTAAATTTTAAATTTTCAATTTTCAGTTTTCCGTTTTCTTATTGCGTATCCCAGTCCCATTCCTGCGAGCAGCAGCAGACCGGATCCGACAGGAGTCTCGTGCGCAGGATAGTCATAATGATAACCATGAGTCTGTGGCAACAATGGCATCACTCCCCATTCGGAGTTTTCTTCTCTGTACTCGACATATGGCGATTTGAAGAAACCATCAGTAGAAGACTCAGCGTCGCTCTTGGTAAAGAATCCT
>JAZOSA010000042.1:0-2560 GCA_045656905.1 Bacteroidales bacterium | reverse complement strand
TCCTCGACACTGAAGTTTATTCAAACACTGGCGGTCAGTCATCAAAAGCTACTCCAACAGGTGCTGTAGCTAAGTTCGCTGCTTCAGGTAAGAAATTACGTAAGAAAGACCTCGGTATGATTGCTAAGAGCTACGGCTACGTCTACGTCGCACAAGTAGCATTAGGCGCAAACCAAGCTCAATATCTCAAAGCTATCAAAGAAGCTGAAGCTTATCCAGGACCATCACTCGTCATCTGCTACGCTCCATGTATCAACCACGGCATCAAAGTCGGTATGGGTCGTACACAACACGAAGAGAAATTGGCAGTAGAATGCGGTTACTGGCAACTCTACCGTTACAACCCAGCTGAAGAAGAAGCAGGTCAAAACGGTTTCCACTTGGATAGCAAAGAACCAGACTGGAGCAAGTTCCAAAACTTCATCATGGGCGAAGTACGTTACAACTCATTGTTAAAGACATTCCCAGAAGAAGCAAAAGAATTGTTCGCTAAGACTGAACAATATGCAAAACTTCGCTACGAAGGTTACAAGAAATTAAGCGAAGAAAAATAATATTAAACTAAGGCTATTGAACTAAAGCCTTTGAACTAAGAACTCTGGAATTCTGGAATGGAATTTCAGAGTTTTTTTTCTTTGGGCGTTCCGCTTCGCGTCGGGCTTTCCGCTATCACTAAAACATTCCGCCAACTTCTTTGTCTTACTAAATAAATTTATTATTATGAAACATATTCTTTTTATCATAGGCTCTTTTCGTAAAGACTCCTTCAACAGACAACTCGCTAAGATAGCAGAGGGTTTTCTTAAAGACAGATTCAAAATCTCTTACCTCAACTTCAATGACATTCCTTATATGAATCAAGATTGGGAAATCAAAGGTCAAAGTCAATGTCTTACTCAAGAACAAGAGCGTATTCATCAAGTTCGTCAGGAAGTTCTAAAAGCCGACGGCATCTGGATTTTCACTCCAGAATATAATCAAAGTTATCCTGGTTTATTGAAAAACTTATTAGATTGGTTATCGCGTCCGATGGACATTTCCAACTTCGCCAATCCTACCGCAGTTCAAGGAAAGAAAGTAACAGCAAGCGGCGCTGGCGGCAGAAATAAAACGAAATCGTGTCGAGAGAAACTCAACGAACTTTTAGAATATATCAAGATGGATGTGATGAAAGAACCACAAGCAGGCATCGCCCTCGGCACGGAAGCTTGGGTCAAAGGAGAATTTCGTCTCACGGAAGAACAACTTAATGAATTAAGAATACAGGCAGAAAAATTCGCAGAATTTATAAAATAAAGATGTGATTTTAATCAATCACATCTTTCACTTTATTTATTTCAAGAAAGGTGTTGCCGCCGCCCTGTCCCAAACTGCCACTCAGATACGCGACCTTGTCGTCCAACGTGACATATTTCTTCTGAAGCAACAGACGAACCGCCTCTACATACAATTCATGTGACGACAAATCTCTGTATTCAGAAAAAGGTATCACGCCATAACTAAGAGACAACAATCTGTGAATCTTATCATTAGAACACAAAGCAATGACAGGATTTGGTCCACGGAATGCCGACAAATTACGTGAAGTCTTGCCCGTCACCGTGTCTGTTATAATACATTTAACGCCAAGATGTTCCGTCGCCTCGATGGCGTTCTTTGAAAGAAATCCAGTAACATCGTCCAGTCCACACAACGGTATCTCTATATCATTTTCGTGAATCTTGTCCTGCTCCGCCTGCTCTGCTATAGCCACCATTGTCTTCACCGCCTCCAAAGGATATTTTCCCGAAGCCGTCTCCCCGCTCAGCATCAGCGCGTCGGTGCGATAATATATCGCATTCGCCACGTCTGTCACCTCAGCGCGTGTAGGACGAGGATTCTTTATCATAGTATGAAGCATCTGCGTCGCCACGATAACCGGTTTCTTGGCAAGGACACACTTGCGGATAATCTTCCGCTGAATGCCCGGAATATGTTCTATCGGCACCTCTATGCCTAGGTCGCCACGAGCAATCATAATGCCGTACGAAGCCTCGATAATCTCATCAATATTATCCACACCTTCCTGATTTTCAATCTTTGAGATAATCTGAATGTCGCTATGACATTCATCAAGGATATCTTGAACAGCCTTCACGTCTTCCCTACTTCTCACAAAAGAATGCGCAATGAAATCAATGTCTTCTTCTATCGCTAGTTTTATGTTTGTGATGTCTTTCTCGGTAAGTGCCGGCAAATCGATATGAACTCCCGGAACATTGACGCTCTTGCGCGAACCAAGACGTCCGTCGTTTTGAACCTCAACGAAAAGACATCCATCGGTCTTGTCAACGACTTTCATACAAAGTTCTCCGTCATCGAAAAGAATGTTATTCCCGACATTCAAATCTTTAACGAAATCAGGATATGTCACATAAACTATTTCTTTAGAACTTATCTCCGACGGATTGCCGCAAATCTTCAATCTGTCGCCTGTCTTAAAGAAAATATTTTCCGACACAGACGTAGTTCTAATCTCCGGACCTTTGGTGTCGATAAGAATCGCAAGATGAGGCGACAC
>JAZOSA010000041.1:0-26488 GCA_045656905.1 Bacteroidales bacterium | reverse complement strand
GCTATCGCCGACGACAAAGTACAGCCCGTTCCATGAACGTTTTTAGTTGAGATACTTTCAGAAACAAGTTGTGAGCTGTGAGCTATGAGCTGTGAGCAGACTTCATGAGCTCTGAAGAATAAAATATCAGTTTTCACTTTTCCGTCTTCGTGACCGCCTTTAAGCAGCACTGCTTTCGCACCGAGACTCAAAAGATAATTTGCGGCTTTTTCTTTTTCTTCAAAAGATGAAAGCGGCATATTGGTAAGCGTCTCCATCTCTGGAATATTAGGCGTAACGAGTTCACTGATAGGAAGAAGTTTTTCTTTTATGACTTCCTGCGCTTCCACCGACAAAAGACGATGACCGCTTGTCGAGACGATTACGGGGTCTAAGACAATCTTTGGTTTATATTCTGACAAGACTTCCGCTACAGCATTGACAATCTCGGCATTAGACAACATTCCGATTTTCACCACCGAAGGATGCAAGTCGTCCATGACTGCGATGATTTGTTCGCGCACCATCTGAGGAGGGAGAGCCATCTGCGAGACAACACCGAGGGTATTCTGCGCAGTGATGGCAGTGATGGCAGTAGCGCCGTAAACGCCGAGGGCGGAGAATGTCTTTAAATCAGCTTGAATTCCAGCGCCGCCCGAGGAGTCGGACCCTGCGATGGATAAAACGATGGGATAAGATTTGTTTCGATTCATACCACTATTTTTTAACATTACTACTGCTCAAAATAGTGGTACGCATGTACCTGAAAAGGACTCCAAACTTCCAGCGTCAGCATTATCTGTACTGGTGCAATGTGTATAATCTCAGCTACGGCATCCGTGAGGACCACCGTGGCACCACCATTCGAGTTGCGTGCAAAGATAGCACTTTTTTAATTCATAATGCAGAATTCATAATTCATAATTCATAATTCATAATTATTTTTTTGCTATGAACTATGAGCTTTAAAGACGCAAGGACGCGATAAATCACGACCCTACAAATCCTAATTAATCCTCACTTTCTTCAAATTAAGCATATTAGTAGGATTCGACCCTAAGCCTTCGACGTTTTTGTTAACGAATCTTAACACTTCGTCATAAAACAAAATCACGACGGGCGCTTCTGTCATCATGAGGCTGTCCATCTCATGATATATCTTCGCTCTTTCTTCAAGGTCGTTACATGTCAATGACTTCTGATAAAGCTCATCGAACTTCGCATTGGAATAATGCGTGTAGTTCGGACCTTGCGGAGTGAAGTTATTCGTCGTGAACAAGGAGAGGTAATTCTCCGCATCGGGATAGTCGGCAACCCACGAAGAACGGAAGAATGAGAGATTTCCATTGGCGCGTTTCTCTCTCAAGGCCGCTGGCATCATCTCCTCTACCCTACAGTTCAAGCCTATCTCCGTCAATGCCGACTGCACAAACTTCGCGATGTCGATATAATCTTGCGTGGTATAAAGTTTCAATTCATAACCAATCAAGTCGTTGTCCTTCAACAACTGCTCAGCTTTTTTAGGGTTGTATGGGTAACCGATTGTCACACCATCATGTAGAGACGCAACATTTTGCGTCTTCTGTATTTGAGACGCAATATCTTGCGTCTCTACGGAATATCCCGGCAATCCCGCTGGGATGATTCCGTTATTTCCTGGTGTTCCGATGCCGTTGCGAAGATATCGCAGCATCTTCTCCCTATCGATGGAATAACTGACGGCTTGTCGCAATGCGAGGCTTCTGTCTTTACCCAAAGTGTCGTCATCACCGAGGAAGAAAGCGAGGTATTCTGTATTCAAATATGGTTCTCTTATCAGATAAATTTCGTCTTCATATTCAGAACGCAATTGTCCGTCTCGCGTCAGCAGTTCGTCTTTATATCTGGCATCGATTCCCGACATGAAATGAAACTTTCCTTTTATAAACTCCATGAAAGCCACCTGCTTGTCGATGATGAAACTTATTGAAATCGCATCGAGATATGGAAGTCTCTGAGTTGCTGAGTTGCTGAGTTGCTGAGTTGCCAACTCAAAATTACTTGTTGTCTTGTAGTCTTGTAGTCTTGTTGTATCTTCTACCTCAAAATAATTCGGATTTTTCCTGAAGACGAGTTTCACTCCTTCTTTCCAGTATTGATATTTGAAAGGTCCGGTTCCGACTGGATGTCGTCCGAATTCTGTTCCGTAATACTCGACGGCTTCATGCGGAACGACTGATGCATACGACATCGACAATATTCCCAAAAACGCTGGGAATGGCTGTGACAATTCTATCTCTAAAACCGTGTCGTTAACAGCATTAAACGCATACTCAAAAGTCTGTTGTCCGTTGTCCGTTGTCCGTTGTCTTTTCACATTAGAAAAAATCCAGCTTCCGGAAGAATTCAGTTTTCTGTCTAAAACTCTATTAAACGAATAGACGAAATCCTGAGCGGTGACTCTACGAGTTGCTGAGTTGCTGAGTTGCTGAGTTGCTGAGATATTTTGCACAATGTCTGTTGTCTGTTGTCTGTTGTCTGTTGTCTTTTCAAAACATTCATCCTCATGAAACCAAACATCATCTCTTAATATAAAGGTATATGTCATTCCGTCGTCGCTGATGTTCCACGACTTTGCTATCGCTGGCACGACGTTCATCTCATCGTCGAAGGCAACGAGTCCGTTGAAGATCTGGTTGCACGCCCAGATATGAGGAAGGTCTTTGGCATAAATCGGGTCTAATGTCAAGATGCCAGCGGATTCGTTGTATTTGAATATTTTGAGGTTCTCGTCAGAGGAATTGTTTTTTACACACGAAGAAAATAACAATAGGAATAATATCAAAGCTATGAGCTGTGAGCCATGAGCCGTGAGCATTTTTGTAATTGATTTAATTTTACTTAATCTTATCATAATTCACTTGTTGTCTTGCAGTCTCGTTGTCTTGTTGTCTTTATTTCTACAAAAGTATGAAAAAGTTGAAAAGTGAAAATTGAAAGTTGAAATTATTTTTCACTAAGGCTTTTGGCTATTGGCTGTTGAACTTCTTTTTAGGACAACAGACTTTGGGTATGTGATGCTCAATGCTTGCGGTTCATTTCACATAGCCATAAAGTTCAAAAGCCAACAGCCTTAGTTCTTGGTTCAGTCTTGCGTTAGGGATTGGAGCGGCATCCTTTTGGAGCGCAGCGGAAAAAGATATAGCGGAAAGCCCGACGCGAAGCGGAACGCCCAAAAAAGGACTAAAGACAAAAGACTAATGACTAAAGTCTTTTAATGCGTAATTATAAGTTTATAGTTTAAGGTTAAAAATGCAGTGTAGATAAGCGATGTGGGAGATGTTAAAATCATGTTGAAAATATTTTCACCGACATGACTCATATCATAGATATTTTTTCATAATTTTGTTTCCCGAATTAAGGTTTTCAACGTGATATAATTCACTAGGAATGAAAAGGGAACTTCGGTGCAAGTCCGAGACTATACCCGTAGCTGTGAGTTTCTCAAACACTCCGCGCATTCATGATGGTCACTGCCGATTAAGCGGGAAGGCCGCGCGGACGAAACAAGTCAGAAGACCTGCCTTTATTTATTTTTGATGCTTTCGGGAAGTAGAGTGTCAAGATAGAATCTGTGACGACAACAGAATTTCATCTGCATCATTCCCACGAGCACCGTAAAAGCAATAAATTATGACATTATGATACACACTGTAGTTAAAAGAGACGGCCGTATTGTCGGCTTCAACAGAGAAAAGATTGCCGCAGCAATTCGTAAGGCGATGCTTACGACAGAAGCCGGCGAAGATGAAGTTCTTATATATAAAATCGTCGACCGTATAGAATTCCGTGGCAAGGAACAGTCTTCTGTTGAAGAAATACAAGACCTTGTGGAAATGGAACTTATGGCGTCACCTCGCAAGGAAGTCGCCAAGAGTTATATCGCATATCGTAACAAAAGAAGCATAGCTCGTAAGGCAAAGACTCGCGAGATGTTCCTGGAAATCGTTGAGGCCAAATCCAACGATATAACACGAGAAAACGCGAACATGAACGCCGACACTCCTGCCGGCATGATGATGAAATTCGCATCAGAAACGACAAAGCCTTTCGTGGATGACTATCTTCTCGCTGAAGACACTTTAGCTGCAGTGAACGGTAATTACCTGCATATTCACGACAAGGATTATTATCCTACAAAGTCGCTCACTTGCATCCAGCATCCGTTAGACAAAATACTTGAAAACGGATTTGAGGCAGGACATGGCGAAAGTCGTCCTACAAAACGTATCGAGACAGCGTCTTTTATGGCTTGTATCTCAATGGAGACAGTACAGAACGAGATGCACGGCGGTCAGGCAATACCAGCTTTCGACTTTTACCTCGCTCCATACGTACGTCGCAGCTTCATTGAAGAAGTCAAGACAATAGAAGAACTTACAGGCTTCGACTTGAAACATTTATATGACATCGAAATCGAGGATTATCTGCACCAAGACCTTGACCTTCTACAAGGCGATGAAAGATTGAAACAGCACGCCATCAACCGCACTGTCAACAGAGTGCATCAGTCGATGGAAGCGTTCATACACAATATGAACACCATACATTCACGTGGCGGAAACCAAGTCGTCTTTTCATCTATCAACTACGGAACAGACACTTCTGCCGAAGGCCGCTGCATCATCAGAGAATTACTCCAATCAACATACGAAGGCGTTGGCAAAGGTTCTACCGCTATCTTCCCTATTCAGATTTGGAAAAAGAAACGTGGCGTGAGTTACCTCCCAGAAGACAAGAACTACGACCTCTACCAGTTCGCATGTAAAGTCGCGGCTCGCCGCTTCTTCCCTAACTTCGTCAACCTCGACGCGACTTTCAACCAACACGAGAAATGGAACGAAAACGACCCTAAACGCTACCAATATGAAGTCGCTACTATGGGTTGCAGAACACGCGTCTTCGAGAACCGCTTCGGCGAAAAGACATCCATCGCACGTGGCAATTTGTCATTTTCAACAATAAACATCGTAAGACTTGCAATAGAATGCATGGGCATAGAAGACAAGTCTCAAAGAATAGAACAATTCTTCGTAAAACTCGATGACTTATTAGAAATCACAGCAAAACAACTTTGCAACAGATATAACTTCCAAAAGACAGCACTCGCTAAACAATTCCCATTGTTGATGTCAGCCTTATGGTCTGGATGCGAAAACCTCAAGCCAAACGACACCATAGAACGTGTCATCAACCAAGGTACACTCGGCATCGGCTTCATCGGACTTGCAGAATGTCTTATCGCATTGATAGGGAAACACCATGGCGAAAGCGAAGAAGCACAAGAACTAGGTCTGCGCATCGTCACTTATATGCGCGACAGAGTAAACGAATTCTCAGAACGTTACCAACATAACTTCAGCGTTTTGGCAACACCAGCAGAAGGATTGTCAGGAAAATTCACCCGCATCGACCGCAAGAAATACGGCGAGATACCTGGCGTCACAGATAAGGAATATTATACTAACTCTAACCACATTCCTGTATATTATAAATGTTCTCCAAAACATAAAGCAGAAATCGAGGCTCCTTATCACGACTTGACAAGAGGTGGACACATCTTCTACATCGAAATCGATGGTGACGCCACACATAATCCTCAAGCGATAATGGATATCGTTGACTTGATGGATAAGAATAATATCGGATACTGCTCGGTGAACCACAACCGCAACCGTTGCATGAAGTGCGGTTACGAAGACGCTCAGCAAGAATTAGAAAAATGTCCAAGATGCGGCAGCGACAATATCGACAAACTACAACGTATCACCGGCTATCTCGTCGGAACGACAGAACGCTGGAACAAAGCAAAATTGGCAGAGTTAAATGACAGAGTCATCCACAAATAATATCCGTATTTTAGACATCAAATACGGGACATCCGTCGACGGCATTGGTCTTCGCACCTCAATATATTGTGCAGGGTGCCAAAACCATTGCCCAGGATGCCATAACCCACAGTCGTGGGACGAAAACGGTGGCGAGCCTATAAGCGTTGAAGCATTGTTCAAACATATTGTCGATGCCGATATGAACGTGACATTCACCGGCGGCGACCCAATGTTACATCCAGAAGGTTTCATCGAATTGGCACAGATGATAAAAGACAACACCAATAAAAACATCTGGTGCTACACAGGATATAAGTTCGAAGACTTGATACAACATCCTACTCGTCGTAAGTTAGTCGAGCTGTGCGATGTCATCGTCGACGGACGTTTTGTCGAATCCGAAAGAGATTTGTCATTACATTTTCGTGGCAGCCGCAACCAAAGAGTCATCGATGTACAAAAATCTCTGCAAGGAGATATTCACTGCTTAGAATTCTAAAGAAACTTTTCCTATCTTTGCACACCAATATTTTTCAAGGTTTATAATTATGAATCAAAGTATTAAAGTGCTGATTACCGGAACATCGCAAGGCATTGGAAAAGCCATCGCTGAACATTTCCTTGAGATGGGTCATAAGGTCATAGGAATTGACCGACAAGAACCGTCGATATTCCACAGCATGTATTCACATCATCAATGTGACATAAGTGATTATAAATCTCTTCCTGAGATTGACGATGTTGAGATTTTGATTAACAACGCCGGCACTCAGAATGAAAATGACATCGACATCAACCTCAAGGCGTTGATTAAGGTGACAGAAAAATACGGCATACAAAAACACATTCGTTCCATCTTGAACATCGGTTCCGCAAGCGGACATACCGGTTCTGAATTCCCAGAATATTGCGCCAGCAAAGGCGGCGTGATAGCATACACGAAAAACGTGGCTCTGCGCGTGGCGGCATTCGGCGCGACATGCAACAGTCTCGACCCAGGCGGAGTGCTGACGCCACTCAACGACTGCGTCGTCAACGATGAAAAATTATGGGACGAAATCATGCAACAGACGCCACTCAAACGATGGGCAACACCAAAAGAAATAGCGCAATGGGCATATTTCTTAACTGTTACAAACACATTCTGCACCGGACAAAGCATCATCGTGGACGGAGGCGAATCAATCAACTCACACTTCGTATGGCCGGAAAACAATTGAAAATTGAAAATTGAAAATTAAGAATGGACAAAGTCTGTTGTCTGTTGACTGTTGTCCGTTGACTATAACAATAAACTTAAAAAACATGAACAAGGTCTCGGAAAACCCTTTAAAAAACCGATTTGATAAGAGCGACTCTTATACAATCATCGCAGTGTTTTTCACTGTCTGTTACATCGTCTCCAACATAATGGCCGTCAAAGTCATTGGAGTTTTCGGATTATTTTATTTCGACGCAGGAACAATCACATTCCCTCTAGCCTATATGCTAGGCGACGTCCTGACTGAAATATGGGGATATCGCACAGCGAGAAAGACTATCATACTCGCATTTCTGTGTAACGTATTCGTCGTGATATGCACGCAGATTGGCGTTTGGCTGCCATCACCTGATTATCTTGACGTCACATCGAATGCGTACAACACCATTTACAGTTATGTTCCTCGCATCGTCTTTGCCTCTCTCACCGGATTCCTTCTAGGAGAACTCTCCAACGCCTGGATTATGGATAAGATGAAAAAATTCACCAAAGGCAAACATCTGTGGTTCCGCACCATAGGGAGTTCTATAGTAGGCTATATCTTCGACACCGTACCATTCGTACTTATCGCCTTCGCCGGTGCGCTGACAACCCGCGACATTTTATTGATGATATTATCACAATACATCATAAAAATAGCCATCGAAGCTCTGTTCGGAACCCCGATGGCGTATGCTTTGATAGCGTTTCTTAAGAAGAAAGATTGAAATAAGGCTGTTGACTATTGGCTGTTGGCTATTGAACTTTTTTAAGTCAACAGACTTTGGGTATGAGGTGTTAAAACTCTGCGTTCCTTTGCGCCTCTGCGAGAGAGATAGTTATTCACCCTCTAATCTTGACAATAACCTTCGTCATCGGAATCTTACGCGTCGCTTTCTCCATCGCCATCTCGACCAATTTTATCAATCCCGAACAACACGGAACTTCCATAATGGCAACCGTCAACGATTTAATCTCGGCATTGTCAATCATCTGAATGAGTTTGTTGACATAAAACTCTTTGTTGACATCCAACTTAGGACATGCTATCGCTAACTTCTTACCTTTCAATAAATCCGAATACATTTTCGGATTGGCATACGCCACACAGTCTGCTGCCAACAACACATCTGCATTATTGAAAGCTCCCGACAAAGGATTGATGAGATGCAACTGCACAGGCCAGTTTATCGACACCGAGAAATCCGACGACTGCAACATTGACAACTGAATTCCAGACATCACCTTCACTTCCGTCTTAAGTTCTGGAACTGCGATATCATTTTCTTTAAGATATTGAATACCTTGCTGAAGAAGATTCATCTCTCCGTGATTTTTCAGATGCTGAAGATGCGCCTGCAACACCTTCTCTCCTTTTGGAATTATCCTTTTTATCACTGCTATCTCATCGTAAGCCTCCACCTCTTTCTCTTCAATCGAAATGGCATTCATCGGACAGTCGCCTATGCAGGCACCGAGTCCATCACAATATAACTCACTGATAAGACGCGCCTTGCCATCAATAATCTGCAAGGCTCCTTCGTGACATCCTTTGGCGCATAATCCGCAGCCATTACAAAGTTCTTCTTCTATTTTTATAATGTTTCTTTTGACTTTCATAACTTATATTTTACAAAAAAATTCCGAGAAAAATCAATTCCCCGGAATAATTTTTAATTTTCAATTAACACGTTGTCTTGTCGGCTCGTTGTCTTGACTTAAAAAACCTGCAACACGTTTGTGCGTGTTCATCAGATATTGATTGTAATCCAAATCGTTGACGTCTTGTTCTTTTTCAAGAGCGAGGTCCAAGACTTCCATCATCGATGTCACGAAATGGAAATTCAATCCTTTTACATAATCTTCTTTTATCTCAGCAAAGTCGCGTTTGTTTTCAACTGACAAGATGACATCAGTAATGTCATTGCGTTTTGCCGCGAGCATCTTTTCTTGTATTCCTCCTACTGGTAACACTCTGCCTCTCAATGTGATTTCGCCTGTCATAGCAAGTTGGTCTTTCACTTTTCTTTGTGTGAATGCCGATGTCAGTGCTGTCAGCATCGTGATGCCTGCTGAAGGTCCGTCCTTCGGCGTCGCGCCTTCTGGCACATGGATATGTACGTTCCATTCTTCAAATACCGCTGGGTCTATCTCCAACTGTGAAGAATGTGACTTGATATATTCGTAAGCAATCGTCGCTGATTCTTTCATCACATCGCCGAGGTTACCTGTCAGATGCAACATTCCGTGACCGCGACTCAAACTGACTTCTATCGAAAGAATCTCCCCTCCTACTGGAGTCCAGGCGAGTCCTATCGCAACGCCAGGAACCGAGTGTTTCACCTCATCGCCATCGTGGAACATTCCAACGCCAAGAGCGTCTTTCAAGTCTTTGGCACTCACCTTCTTGTCATATTCTTCGCCCATGACGATATTCTTCGCCTTACGACGTATCACGCTTGCGATTTGACGTTCGAGGTTACGCACGCCTGCTTCTCTTGTATAATCGTCAATGACTCTCATCACCATATCTTTAGAGAATGTCACGTCTTTTGATGTAAGTCCGTGTTCTTTAAGCTGCTTTGGAATCAAGTGGCGTTTAGCAATCTCGAATTTCTCTTCACGGAGATAACCGCTCAAGTCGATGATTTCCATTCTGTCACGCAAAGCTGGATGTATTGTTGAAAGACTGTTTGCAGTAGCGATGAACAAGACTTTCGACAAGTCGTAATCCATCTCGAGGAAGTTGTCTGAGAACGCCATATTTTGTTCTGGGTCAAGCACTTCAAGAAGAGCTGCTTGTGGGTCGCCATTAACGTTATTGCCACTTACTTTGTCAATCTCATCAAGAATAAATACCGGATTCGATGACTTAGCTTTTCTTAAGTTCTGAATGATACGACCTGGCATAGCACCGATGTATGTCTTACGATGACCGCGGAGTTCTGACTCATCGCGAACGCCACCGAGTGACATTCTTATATATTTACGTCCCAATGCCTTAGCTATAGATTTTCCTAAAGATGTCTTACCGACGCCAGGAGGACCGACGAGACATAAGATAGGCGATTTCATGTCGTTCTTCAGTTTCAAAACTGCAAGATATTCGATGATGCGGTCTTTTATCTTTTCAAGTCCAAAGTGGTCTTTGTCAAGGACTTTCTGCGCATGTTTAAGGTCGAAATTGTCTTTGGTGAATTCATTCCAAGGAAGCTCGACAATATATTCAAGGTAGTTATGCTGAATTCCATATTCTGCCACCTGCGGATTCATACGTTGCAGTTTCTGCAGTTCTTTTTCAAATGTCTCTTTGACTTCGGCAGGCCATTTTTTCTTGGCAGCTTTTTCTTTTAAGACCTTGATGTCTATTTCGTTAGGTGTTCCGCCAAGTTCTTCCTGAATTGTTCTAAGTTGTTGGTTAAGAAGATATTCGCGTTGCTGCTTATCCATATCCATCTTAACCTTATTCTGAATCTGATGCTTCAGTTCAATCATCTGCATCTCGTTTGTCAATATCGCGAGCAGTTCTGTGGCGAATGTCGTGATGTCATTTATTTCGAGCAGACGTTGTTTTTCCTGCATTGACTGAACGAGGTTACTTGCTATGAAGTTAACCATAAACCAAGGGCTGTCGATGTTTTTCAAAGCGAAAGACGCCTCGAAAGGAAGGTTGGCAGATTTCTGTGTTATCTGCATTGCGAGGTCTTTGATTGACTGTATCAACGCCTTGAACTGGCGGTCGCGAGGTATCACGAGACCTTCACCGTATGGAGTGACTTTACCTTTTAAATAAGGTTCAGTCTGTGTAATCTCTTGAAGTTGGAAACGGCGTTTACCTTGAATAATCACTGTGGTATTGCCGTCAGGCATTTGCAATGTCTTCATTACCATTGCAATGGTTCCGATTTCATGTAAGTCGTTTTGGTTCGGGTCTTCTACGGCAGCGTCTTTCTGTGCCACCACGCCGATGACCTGGTGTTTCTTGTACGCTTCCTTAATTAATCTTATGGACTTGTCGCGACCAACTGTGATTGGTATCACCACACCTGGGAAAAGCACTGCGTTACGCAATGTCATAATCGGCACTTCTTCCGGAATCTCCTCTTCGCTGATTCGCTTCTCTTCTTCTGGAGTAAGAAGTGGAAGATATTCAGTATCAGTCTCTACTATATCCGTCAGGAATAAATCATGATTTCTTTGATTGTCCATTACATTATATATTTATGAATTACGTTCGGTCGTTCGTCAATAATTGTGCCAAAAAAGAACGTTGAATTCCAAACTCTGACACTGACCGCTGACTGCTGACTGCTGATAGCTAACTTTCAAATTTCAATTTCTTTTGGGCGTTCCGCTTCGCGTCGGGCTTTCCGCTATATCTTTGCTCGCTTTCTGTTTTCTTCCTCGCTCAAAAAATCCCGTTGTCTGTTGTCCGTTGTCTGTTGTCTGTTGTCTTAAAATGCTCGCAAAGGATGCCGCTCCAATCCCTAACGCAACGAGTAAAAAAAAGAAGCGTTCCCTTTTACAACACCGCTCCTGTAGAGACGTCACCCTGTGGCGTCTCATAAAAAAACAAAGTCTATAAGTCAGTGTCTGAGTCAAAGTCAGAGTTCAGAGTTAAAAACAAAAAAAGCGATGAAGAATTTCTCCATCGCTTTCGTATTTTGAGCTACAAATAAATTATTTGTTTCTTGCTTCTTGGAATTTTTTGTATTTGTTGTTGAATTTATCAACACGACCTGCTGTGTCAACGAGTTTCATCTTACCTGTGTAGAATGGGTGTGATGTGTTAGAAATTTCTAATTTTACTAATGGATACTCGTTGCCGTCTTCCCAAACGATAGTATCTTTTGTGTTGATTGTTGAACGTGACATGAAAGCGTGATCATTTGACATGTCTTTGAAAACAACAAAACGGTAATTTTTTGGATGAATGTCTTTTTTCATTGCTTATATCTTTTACTTATTTTTACTCGATTTTGAGTGGCAAAGATACTAATTTTCTTTAAACGAAAATAACTTTTTAAAAACTTTTTTAACAATTTTATATAAAACTAATTATCAGCAACTTAAATTCAATCCCACTCTACCCTTTCTTCATAGAAACATAAAAAAACACATCAAAATATAGTCAAGTTCAAAGGCAAATATCACACAAGGTCAAATATTTGAAAAATACCGAAATTTGATTTTCCGTCTCAAACACTGATAGCCGACAACTGATAGCTGACTGCTATTTTTACATTAATACAACGGCATTTTCATTCATCAAAAAACAAAAAAAAACATTTTTAAATTAATGTATTGTTTATTGTTTTTATTTGCTATCTTTGCCACGTAGATAATCCAATTAAAAACATTTATAAACATTAAATAATTTAGCGATGAAACACAATTTTAACGCTGGACCATGTGTCCTTCCAAGAGAAGCTGTTGAAGCAGCTATCGAAGCTATCCGTGATTTTGACAACACAGGTATCGGTATCCTCGAAATTTCTCACCGTACACCAGGTTGGGAAAGAGTTATGGCTGAAACACGTCAATTATGGCGCGAACTTTTGAACATCCCAGAAAACTACGAAGTTTTATTCTTAGGCGGTGGTGCTTCAACACAATTCTTCCACGTTCCAGCTAACCTTTTAAAGAACAAAGCTGCTTATCTTCAAACAGGTGTTTGGGCAAAGAAAGCTGCTAAAGAAGCTAAATTCTATGGCGATGTAGAAGTTGTTGCTTCATCTGAAGACAAAACATACTCATACATTCCTAAAGATTATGTAATCCCAACAGACGCTGATTACTTCCACATCACAACAAACAACACTATCTACGGTACAGAAATCCGTTACGATATGGATTGCCCAATCGACTTGGTAGCTGACATGTCATCAGACATCATGAGCCGTCCAGTTGACGTAAGCAAATACGCTCTTATCTATGGTGGTGCACAAAAGAATGTTGGTCCTGCTGGCGTTACATTCGTTATCATCCGTCGCGACCTCCTCGGCAAATTAGAAGGCGAACGCAAACTCCAAACAATGGTTGACTACCGCACACACGCTGCTGAAGAAGATCGTAACATCTCTATGTTCAACACACCTCCAGTATTCCCTATCTATGTTATGTATGAAACATTGAAATGGGTTAAGAAACTCGGTGGTCTTGAAGCAATGAACAAAATCAACGTTGAAAAAGCTGACCTTCTCTATAACGAAATCGACCGCAACTCTATGTTCGTCGGTACAGCAGCTAAAGAAGACCGTTCTATCATGAACGTTTGCTTCGTAATGGCTCCAGGTCACGAAGACAAAGAAAAAGCTTTCATGGAATTCGCTAAAGAACGCGGTATGGTCGGTATCAAAGGTCACCGCTCAGTTGGTGGTTTCCGCGCTTCTATCTACAACGCTTGCCCAGTTGAGTCAGTTAAGGCTCTCGTAGCTTGCATGCAAGAATTCGAAGCAGCTAACAAATAATTTTTCATAACATTAAAAAAATTAAGAAATGAAAGTATTAGTAGCAACAGAAAAACCTTTCTCAAAGGCAGCCGTTGACGGTATCAGAACAATCGTTGAAGAAGCTGGTTACGAATTAGCTCTCCTCGAAAAATATACAGACGTACAACAATTCTACGATGCAGTAGCAGACGCTGACGCTCTCATCGTTCGTTCAGATAAAGTTACTAAAGAAGTTATCGACCACGCTAACAACCTTAAAATCGTTGTCCGCGCTGGTGCAGGTTTCGACAACTTAGACTTAGCAGCATGTACAGCAAAGAACATCGTAGCTATGAACACTCCAGGTCAAAACTCAAACGCTGTTGCTGAATTGGCAATCGGTATGATGATCTACATGGCACGTAACACATTCAAACCTGGCACAGGTTGCGAATTGAGCGGCAAGAGAGTAGGTATCCACGCTTACGGCAACGTAGGTCGCCTCGTAGCTAACAAAGCTAAAGCTCTCGGTATGGAAGTATGGGCATTCGACCCATTCGTACCAACAGAAAAGATGGAAGCTGAAGGCGTTAAAGTTCCTGCAACATTGGAAGAACTCTACGCAAACTGCGACTACATATCATTGCACATCCCAGCAAACGAAAAGACAAAAGGTTCTATCAACTACGAACTTCTTTCAAAAATGCCTAAAGGCGGTTGCTTAGTCAACACAGCTCGTAAAGAAGTTATCGATGAAGCTGGTATGGAAAAACTTCTCGCTGACCGCGCTGACCTTAAATACGTTACAGACATCGCTCCAGCAAATCAAGAAGCTTTAGAACAATTCAAGCCACGTTTCTTCGCAACACCTAAAAAACAAGGTGCTGAAACAGCTGAAGCTAACATGAATGCTGGTCTCGCAGCAGCTCGCCAAATCGTTGGTTTCATCCAAAACGGCGACGTTAAATTCAAAGTTAACTAATTAATTTTACATAAGATTCATCTCGGCTCATCGTCGAGGTGAATCTTCTTTTTACTAATCAACTATACTAATTAATAATATGACTCAGGAAGATAATAAATCAACGACTTTTTTCAGATTCGAAGACCTTCGAGTTTACAGTAAAGCCATTGGTTTCGTATCGTTACTAACAGAAACTAGCGCTCTGGCTACTAACGAAATTGAAAACCACTACTACAAAAGATTCTTAGAAGAAGCTACATTGTTAGCATTCAACATCGCTGAAGGTTCGTCAAAGAACAAACCTTCATTCATCGCTCAACTTAAAGCAGCGAAAACAAACATCCGCAAGTGCGTCGTCTTCTGCGCTATAGGTCGCCAAAACGAATTCCTCAGCGAATCTAAAGAAGAACAAATCCGCACACAATTGATGGAGTTGACAAAAATGATAGGCGCTCTCATCATCTCCTTACAAAGAAGCGTCAACGTTGATCACTACGATCACCACTTGCACGAAAATGAGTTAGACTCTCATAATAACAGTGCAAACTTTGAAGATGAAATGATTTGGTAAACACAATATTAACATTAAAAAAATTAAAGACATGTCAGTAATTAAACCATTTAAAGGCTACCGTCCTCCAGTAGACATCGTTGAAAAATTAGCTTCAAGACCTTACGACGTTTTAAATTCAGAGGAAGCTCGCCAAGAATGCGAAGGCAATCCTTACAGCCTCTTACACGTAACAAAAGCTGAAATCGACCTCGCTCCTGGTACAAAAGACAGCGACTTGACAACATATATCAAAGTTGTTGAAAACTTCAACGCTTTCAAAGATTACGGATGGTTAGTTCAAGATAAAGAAGAAAAATTATATATCTACGCTCAAAGCATGAACCCAACAGATGCTAATGCTCACTGGCAATATGGTATCGTTGCTTGCGCATGGAGCGAAGACTATGTAAACCAAGTAATTAAAAAACACGAGCTCACACGTAAAGATAAAGAAGAAGACCGCATGAAACACGTTCGCATCACAAACGCTAACGTTGAACCTGTATTCTTCGCTTATCCAGCTGTTGCTGAAATCGACGCTATCGTAAGCAACATCACAAAAGAAGCTCCTATCTACGACTTCATCGCTAAAGAAGATAACTTCGGCCACCGTTTCTGGGTCATCGACGACAAAGCTACTATCGACAGACTCGTTGAACTCTTCGCTACAGAAGTTCCTTCAATGTATATCGCTGACGGTCACCACAGAAGCGCTGCTGCAGCTCTCGTAGGTCAAGAAAAGAAAGAAAATAACCCATCACACAAAGGCACTGAAGAATACAACTTCTTCATGACAGTTATTTTCCCAGACAACCAATTGAATATCATTGACTACAACCGCGTAGTTAAAGATTTAAACGGTCTCTCAAAAGAAGAATTCCTCAACGCTTTGACAGAATCATTCGACGTTGAAGATATGGGAACAGAAATCTACAAACCAGCTAAATTACACGAATTCAGCACATATTTAGATGGTCACTGGTATAAACTCAACGCAAAACCTGGCACATTCAACGACGCAGACCCAATCGGCGTTCTCGACGTAACAATCTTATCAAACTTAGTTTTAGACAAGATTTTAGGCATTAAAGACTTACGTACAGACAAACGTATCGACTTCGTTGGCGGTATCCGCGGCCTCGGCGAATTGAAACATCGCGTTGACAACGGCGAAATGAAAGTTGCTTTCGCATTACACCCAGTAACAATGAAACAAATCATTGACATCGCTGACAGCGGCAACATCATGCCTCCTAAGACAACTTGGTTCGAACCTAAACTCCGTTCAGGTCTCGTAATTCATACATTAGAATAAGTCACCGAGTCGCCTAGACTCTAAGACACCAAGATAAAGACGTCACTTCATTGTGGCGTCTTTTCTTTTTAGGTTACCTACTCTCAAGTCTATAAGTCTACAAGACTATAAGTCTATAAGTCTACAAGACTATAAGACTATAAGTAAATATTAAAAAAAGGGAACATGATAGTGTTCCCTTTTCTTGTTGTCTTGTAGTCTTGTTGTCTTAATCTATAACTGGACGAATTGAGAAGCCATTATAACGTAAACCAACTTCTGTCTGATAACCACCAGAACTTAAAAGGAGAGAGCATGCTTCTTTGTTAACATATTTTTCGTCATATGGTGTTGCTGTCCAATAGTAGCCCCATCTTCCTTGATCTAATACACCTTCTGTGTTACCTGCTATTGCTGCAGGTGTATTCATAAATCCTGCTGCTGGGAGGAATATATAGTTACCATTTATTTTTGAAACAACATTGAAACCATTACCTGCCCAAATCCATTCGCATTGTGTTACCAATTCGTACATATCTTCCAATTTAGGAGTTCTCCAGTTTCCACCCCATTTTGCTGATGCAGCATCATATTCTGAATTGCCAGAAATAGAATCTAAAGCCTTTCCGTATGTTGTACAGTTGCCCATTTCGTATGTTTCTTTTGTCTCAATTTCACCCCAAGCATAATGTTCACCGTACTCTGTTGGCAATGTTGCGCCGACATTACATGTAGCCCATTTCACGCCACTTGGAAATCCCATGTCAACGTATTCATGTCCGTTATATGGATCTTCTGGTTCTGGCTCTGGTTCTGGTTCTACAGGTGTTGCTTCAGCTGTAACGAAGTTGATATTTTCGCCGTAAGCTGTACCTTCGCTGTTAGTAGCATAAGCTCTTACATAATATTCTGTAGCAGCAGTCAATCCTAACAATGTAGCTGTAAAGAAGTCATCTGCAGCATCTTCTCTTGTAACAATCGCGGCAACGGTATTATCTTCCAATGTTGGATTTTGTTCTGTACTCCAGCAGAAACCTTTTGCTGTGATATCTGCGTTACCATTATCAACGACTGCACCAACACATAATGCTGTTGTATCTGTCACATCAGATACTGAATTTGTTGTCACTGTAGGAAGTTCTGGTTTTGGTCCACATGCGACAAAGATACTGCATATCAATGCAATTAAAAGAAAATGTTTTCTCATGATTTGATTTTTAAAAATATAAAATTAAACGTTTAAAATTATCTCAATTAAAGATGTGCAAAGGTAATGATTTTTTAATTCATAATGCATAATTCATAATGCATAATTATGGCAAATGACAAAAGGTTAAAGGCTAAGGTTTAAGAGTTATTAAAAAAAGCGAGCAGAAATTGATTTCCACTCGCTTTTCATCTTGGTGACTTAGAGTCTTGGCGACTCGGAGTCTTAACTATTTCTTTGATATAAATATCTCTTGATACTCTTCTTAGGTGTTCTTTCGAATGCCTCTGACATGACTTCGATTTTCTTCAGTTTTGCGTAGTTAGGCAATTCTTTATTCACTTCTGGCAATGTATCTTCGATATATTTAATGAATGTAGCCTGATCCATACCTTCTTTAGCTGCTGTATCAAAATCTGGATAGATGAGAGCAGTGAGACCTCCGTTGTCTTCAATCACGAGTGATTCGAGCACGTAAGGACGAGTGTCAAGGACAGCTTCCACTTCTTCAGGATAAATATTCTGACCTGAAGGACCGAGAATCATACACTTAGAACGACCTCTTAAGAAGAGATATCCGTCAGCGTCGATTACACCCATATCGCCTGTATGGAGCCAGCCGTCAGCATCGAGGACTTCTCTCGTTGCTTCTTCATTCTTATAATATCCTAAAAATACGTTTGCGCCTCTAACTAAGAGTTCGCCTGGAATATTCTGTGGATCTGGAGAATCAATCTTCATTTCCATATTAGGGACTATCTTACCGCAAGAATACAACTTAGCTGTTTTATAATCATCGTAAGTGATGATAGGAGCGCATTCTGTCATACCGTAACCGACAGTAAATGGGAATTCCATTTTCTTGAAGAAAGCCTCAACTTCTTTATTGAAAGCTGCACCGCCGATGATGACTTCATAGAACTCGCCACCAAAAGCATTAACCAATTCTGCCTTGATTTTATTCATGATGACTTGTTCAAGGATTGGAAGTTTCAATGCGAATTTTATACCTGCAGTCTCAATGACTGGTTTCACTTTGCTCTTGTAAATCTTTTCGATGATAAGAGGCACTGCGATAACCAAAGTAGGTTTAACTTCAGCGAGAGCCTGCATGATAATCTTAGGACTTGGGAGACGTGAGAGGAAGAAGACATGACAACCGCAAGTCAACTCATACAACACTTCAAACATAAGTCCATACATGTGAGCTGTTGGCAACATAGAAACAACGCGAGAAGTGTTGTTAATTTGAGGAAGCACCTTTGCTCCGAATTCTATGTTGGAACGTACTGCACGATAAGGAATCATAACACCTTTTGAGAAACCTGATGTTCCTGAAGTGTAGTTGATGATTGCAAGTTCATCAGCCGAGTCTTCGTAATAGTTTATTGACGCTGGTGAGAATTCCATCGGATAATATTTTCCGAAGAGTTCATTGAGGTGTTCGCGGCTTTCAGAAATCTTTTCGTTAGCAGCATAAAGCAACTTGAAAGTATTGACTTGAATGATAGCCTGTAAGCCAGACATATCAAGTTCTGAAAGACCTTCCCAGATAACTTCGTCAACGAAGAGAATCTTTGCTTCTGAATGATTAACCAAGTGGTTGATATTACTTGGCTTGAACTCGTGCATAAGCGGAACTGGAACTGCACCGTATGTCATTGCTGCGAGGAAAGAAACCACCCAGTTTGCCTGGTTTCTTGAACAAAGTGCAACTTTATCACCTTTTTCGAGACCGCATTCTTCAAACATGATGTGAAGCTTTGCAATTCTTCTTGCCAAATCTCTGTAGTGTAATGTAACACCTTGATAATTAGAGATTGCAGGTCTGTCCCAATTCTTTCTAATAGATTCTTCAAAAATCTTATTTACTGATGTAAAGTTCATAGTTTAAGTTATTAGATTAGTTAAAATTATTTAGTTCATCGGGACAAAGATACAAAAAAAGACAATAAGTCAACAAGTCTATGAGTCTATGAGTATTTTTATCATAGAAAACTTATTGACTTATCGACTTATCGACTTATCGACTTATTTTTCTATATTTGCAAAAAATAAGAAAAACTATGGAAGAAAAAATTTTTGACCCTAATGCAGCGGCTGCTCTTGGTTCAGGCATCTACGGTTTGCCATGCAGCGCAGAAGAAGCTGAAATCATAATCATCCCTGTTGAATGGGAACTTACAACAAGTTATAACAGAGGCACTGTCAACGGACCTCAAGCTGTCTTTGACGGTTCGATGCAGGTTGACCTTCATCACCACGATTATCCAGACGTATGGCAACGCGGCATCTGGATGGATGAATTTCCACAAGATCTACGCGAGCTTCACGATGAATTGGTTCCATTAAGCGAAGACATCATCGATGGCATTGAAAACGGTGACGTTGACGAAAACCCAGAAACTTACGAAGACAAATATGTCGCAATAGAAAAAGGTTTCGACAGAATGTTCGCTTGGTTGAAAGACAGAATCGCCTATTGGAAGTCACAAGGCAAGAAAGTCGGACTTCTCGGCGGCGACCACAGCATTCCTCTCCCATACCACACATATTTCAACGAATTAGGCGAAGAATACGGCATCATCCACGTCGACGCTCACAGCGACTTGAGAATAGAATTCGAAGGCTTCAAATACTCACACGCCTCCATCTTCTATAACACAATGAAATACGACAACGTCGAGAAACTCGTTCAAGTCGCCATCCGCGATTACTGCGACCAAGAAAAAGAAATCATAAATAATTCTGAAGGAAGAATGGTGGTGTTCTACGACCGCGACAACCGCAGAAAGATGTACGAAGGCGCAACTTGGAAATCTATCTGCGACGACATCATCGCTCAACTTCCAAATAAGGTTTACATCTCCATCGACATCGACGGCCTCGACCCTAAACTTTGTCCTAATACCGGAACACCGGTTCCTGGCGGAATGGAATACGAAGAAATGATGTATTTATTAAACAGAGTTAAAGAAAGCGGCAAAGAAATCATAGGCTTCGACCTCTGCGAAGTGTCACCAGGCGAAGACGAATGGGACGGTAACGTTGGTGCCAGAGTGCTTTATCATCTTTGCGGAATCATTTAATATAGGCTAAAGGCAAATGACTAAAGGCTAAAGATAGATGGAGTACATTAACTTTAGCCATTTGTCTTTTGCCATTAAAACATAAACGAGATGAGTCTAAATAGTTTTTTACAATTTTTCGTAACTAAGGAAACTAAGTTTTTCCCTATTTACATCAAGCAGTCTGACTTGTTAGTTCATGCAACGAAGACATTATTGGAAATGGTCAAAATAGACAACTACGAAGAACGTAAGTTGTTAGGCAGACAAATAAAAAAAGACGAAACCGACGGTGACGAGTTGTTCAGAAATCTTTATAAGATGCTCAACATCACATTCATCACGCCTTTCGACAGAGAGGATGTCAACGAACTCGCTGCCAATATGGACGATTCTTTAGACATCATCGACGACTGTTCTAAAAACATTCTGATGTATCAGCCTAAGCGTATCGACAGTCAGCTCATCGAGACAGCAAATTATCTTCACGAATGCGCTACATTATTATCTGACATCATCAGACAATTGGAATTCATTTCTTTGAATCACAACGATATCATCGATAAATGCGATAAGATAAAACATATCGAGCACGTCATCGACAGCATTTATTCAGATTATATCAGCAATTTATTCAATAACGAGACCGATTATATCGAGTTAGTCAAGAACAAGAATATTGCCGAGACATTTGAAAGCGCGAGCGACGTATTGAAGAATGTTGCAGATACAATAAGAACCATCGTCATTAAGAATTCCTGATATGTTAGCATTTATCGTAGCCGCCTCATTGATATTGGCGCTGTTGATTACATTCTTAAACGGCATGAACGACGCTGCCGACGCTGTGTCATGCATAATCACGACACGCGTCTTGACGCCATTGAAAGCCGTCGCTTGGGCAGCTTTCTGGGGATTCATGGCGTATTTCATCTTCAACTCACACGTCGCTGAAACTATGAGCCGCGGACTCGTCGAAGCACAATACATGAATCCGTATGTGGTATTCTGCGCCTTAATCGGTGCAACATCATGGATTGGAATCTGCACATGGTTAGGTCTCCCGATATCATCATCACAAGCCTTGATAGGCGGCATCATCGGACCGGTTTTATTCAGCTTCGGTTCATCGGCATTAGTGTTAGACGGCGTATTTTTGGTATTGTTATTCATGATATTGACTCCTGTGATAGGAATGGTGTTAGGATTTTTCCTCCAATGTCTTATCATGAGAATATGCAAGAATTCCAACAAGAAAAAAGCGGATAAGGTATTCAAGAAGTTGCAGTTGGTTTCAGCGGCAGCATTCAGCCTCGGTCACGGAGCCAACGACGCACAGAAGACTATCGGCATCATTTCTATTATGCTATTCACTTCTATGCAATCTCCTGAAATAACAGACAATTTCAAGAATATCATAGCATTATTCTTTGACGCAGAAGAAGGTTATCACGTTCCACAAATCGTCGCTTTGATATGTTATCTGATGATGGCACTCGGCACTTTAGTCGGAGGAAAGAACGTCATCAAGACGACAGGCACTGGCATCGTGAAAATAAGTCCCGACAAAGGATTCTGCGCTGAGACAGTAGGCGCGACAACAGTTATCACATGTTCGTTTTTCGGCATCCCTGTCAGCACATCACATAGCATCGTCGGTTCCATCATAGGCGTCGGCTTGACAAACGGAGTGAAGTCAATAAGCTGGGGAACAGCGAAAAGCATCTTATGGGCATGGATATTGACAATCCCTGCACCGCTGCTGATTTCCGGAGTTTTATATTTGATTATGAAATAAAGACTAAAGACTAAAGGCTAAAGACTAATGGTTAATAGTTAATGGTTCATAGTTCAAGGTTCAATAAAAAAGGCGTTACATTTTCTGCAACGCCTTTTTTGTTAATTGTTAATTCAATTATTAATTTCCACTCAATATCACGTCATCTATACAGATGTGTGAAACATTGCTAGTAGTTTTATTATTTGGCATATAATGACGAAAACCGATATATAAAGACTTCCCGACCTTATCAGCAGCAACATTAGCAATATTCAATGTTTTTGCAGTCATAGTTGCAGTAGAAACTGTTTCTGAGGAAATTGTTTCAAATGTTGAGTTATCTTCTGAAACCACAACTTCATAATATTCTCCCTCACCACTAGCTGGAGCTTTTACATTCCATGTCAAGACTGAATTTGCCAATACAAGATATGATTCTTCTGTCACCACATAAGATACAGGTTTATAAGTAGAACCAGCCATCATATCATAAGATATTGAAACTATACATTCCGTTTCACCTGTACCTTTATAGTATGTATGGGCATAAGGTGAAATCACCCATCCATTACCATAGTTTCCAGAACCTGTAAATGTTCTCCATCCGTCCAAAGAACCGTCATCGAAATTGTATGAAAAAGTACCAGCAGCTCCGCCACTGCCACCACCGGTCCATTCGAGTGGTGCCATCACATAATTGTCTAAATATCTGAAATAGAATTTATTGGCTTCTATAGCATTCTTGAAAGTATATGTACCTTTGCTGCTTTCAAGGACTACGTCATTTGTTGCATTTGGCAACAACATAACGTATGATGTTGCACTGCCGTCAGTGACATTGATGCTTGTTCCTCCTGTAACGTCAAACTCAAACTGACCGCTTCCTGCATTGTAGCTATATGTGTAATTTGTGCCTACCACAGCATCGCCATTCAATTCTGTAACGCCGTCTAAGTCAAGGTGCGCGATAGCGACTTCCGACTTCAATGTTCCTCTTAATGGAAGTACTATTTCACCATCTTCATACTTTGCTGTAACAGTTGTCTTTGCGATATGATATTTTCCTAAATCTGAAAGATTGCCGCTTTGTGTAGCGATGCTTCCGCTTATGCTTTTAATCACGTCACCCGACTTCGTTTCTGAATATGTCTGTGGTCCGTAAGTCTTTGAATTGCCGAAATACCACACTTCATACACTTCACCATTTACTAACAAATCTTCATCGACTTCACCTTCAAAAGCCAAGATATTAGCTTTCATAGTATGCTCATCTGCAACGAGTTCTATGATTTGAGGGTCTCCGTTATTTGGTACTGCGAGATATAATCTTTCCGTGCCGACGCTCCACATTATCGAACCGTCTGTCGTAAAGTCAGCAAAGTCAGACCTTGTGCCGTTAATACCTTTGCTATTGATTGGCACATCGCATCTTACTCTTATCTTATCGCCACCTTCGTTGCCATTATCTGGTTTACATTGCGTGAACGTCAACGCCATCAATACCATTAAAACTGTAAATATCTTTTTCATATCTATAATTTTTTATTATTCTTCTTTTCTATTTCTTCCTAAAAACGCATAAAAAACGCCTCCGAAACTTAACAGCAACAGTCCGTTTCCTAAAGGCGCATTGTCCGGTGCAAAATCATAATCATCGAAGGTGAATCCGTCATTGTCGTTGCCATTTCCAAAACCGTTGAATGTAAAGCCGTTTTCTTCAAAAAGACTATACAAATATATGTGGTCACCCGACAAAGACAAATATCCTACATCTCTATCATCTATATTTTCATAAAAAAACGAGTCATTCTGAGCCTGCAACACTTTATTCTCTGATAAAATTATCATACAGAACACGATTGCACAAAACAAAAACCTTATCATTTTTCTCATAACCAATTGGTTTTTAATTTATTATATACCAATTTCACTTTAAAAAAAACAGCACCTCTAAAGTAAAAAATATTTTTTTAAAATCAAAACAAAAATTTGTTTTTATTTTGAATCCCGTTCCAAATGCAAAGACGCATCCGTTTTAAATTTTCAATTAGATTTATGTTTCAGGACGCGATAAATCACGTCCCTACAGATTTTCAACTTTCCGTTTTCAAATTTAAACTACTGACAGCTACGCCGTCGGGCTCTTTGCGCGAGACGCCACAAAGGATTGAGACGTCACTGGGGATTGAGACGCCACAAGGGTGACGTCTCTACTTGGCGACTCGGTGACTAAAAAAAAAGACAGCCCGAAAGCTGTCTTTTCCACCACATATTTTTTGTTTTTTTATTCCATGTTAGTATATACCGACTGTACGTCTTCGTCGTCTTCTACTTTTTCAAGGAATTTTTCGATTGCTTCAACATCTTCTGCTGAGAATGCTACTGGACTGTTTGCAAAACGTTGCAAGTTAGCTTTCTTAACGTTGATGCCGAGTTTTTCCAATGCTGTCTGCATTGTACCGAATGCTGTCCATTCTGACAAAGCGATTACGCCTTCTTCTGTTGCTTCGATTTCTTCGAGACCTGCGTCGATGAGTTCGAGTTCGATTTCTTCAACGTCCATGCCTTCTGGCAATTCGAGTTCGAAGACAGCCTTGCGGCTGAACATAAATTCTAAAGAACCTGATGGAACTAAAGAACCGCCGCATTTATTAAAGTAAGAACGTACGTTAGCGACTGTACGTGTTGTGTTGTCTGTAGCACATTCAACGACGACGAGAACGCCAGCTGGACCTTTACCTTCGTAAACGATTTCGACCATGTCGGCAGCGTCTTTCGCTGTAGCTCTTTTTATAGCAGCATCGATGTTGTCTTTAGGCATGTTTTCTGCCTTAGCATTGATGATAGCTTGACGCAATCTTGGGTTCATATCTGGATCTGCGCCGCCTTCTTTAGCTGCGATTGTGATCATCTTACTGAGTTTAGGGAACACTCTTGACATGTGACCCCATCTTTTCATCTTAGCCGCCTTGCGGTATTCAAATGCTCTTCCCATAGTATATCTTTCTTAATATATTTTTAAAATTTTGCGCAAATTTACAATTTTAATTCATAATGCACAATTTTTTAATTGTGAATTATGAATTAACCTCCAAAGCTCCCGTCAAGTCGCTGACGTTCTTGAATCCATGGCGTTCGCAATATTCAACGATGCCTTGTGCGACTTTAACAGTGATTGTTGGGTCGATGAAGTTAGCCGTTCCGATTTCTATTGCTGATGCACCTGCGAGCAAGAACTCGACAGCGTCGGTTGCAGATGAGATGCCTCCTAATCCTATTACAGGAATTTTCACTGCTTTAGCGACTTGCCATACCATTCTCAACGCGATTGGCTTGACGCAAGCTCCCGACAAACCGCCTGTCACTGTCGATAACTTAGGTCTTCTCTTTTCAGCATCGATTGCCATACCGAGAAGCGTGTTAATCAATGAAACAGAGTCTGCGCCTGATGCTTCCGCTGCCAATGCCAAGTCTGCTATGCTTGTCACATTAGGAGAAAGTTTTACGATAAGGTGCTTGTCGTATACTTTTCTCACTGCGCTCACCACTTGTTCGATGCCTGTAGTTGTGACGCCGAATGCCATGCCGCCTTGTTTCACGTTAGGGCATGAAACGTTGAGTTCGATAGCAGGGATATTTTCTAAAGCGTTGACTTTTTCTGCCACTGCGCAATAGTCTTCTATCGTTGAACCCGAGACGTTGACAATCATATTTGTGTCGATGTCTTTTATTCTTGGATAAATTGTCTCAACGAAATAGTCGATGCCTTTGTTTTGAAGTCCGACAGCGTTGAGCATTCCCGAAGGTGTCTCAGCCATACGAGGATATGGATTTCCTTCGCGATGATTCAATGTTGTTCCTTTGACGAGTATTCCGCCGAGTTTTGACAAGTCGATGAAGTCGGCATATTCTTCGCCATAGCCGAAGGTGCCTGATGCTGTCATCACAGGATTCTTCAGTGTGAGACCTTTACCGAGTTGTATTATTTCGTTTACCATAACAATTTATTTATATTGATTACAGGACCTTCTTTACAAACACATACGTGACCTTCTATGGTGTTTTCCACGCAGCAGAGACAAGCGCCGAGACCGCAAGCCAT
>JAZOSA010000040.1:0-17523 GCA_045656905.1 Bacteroidales bacterium | reverse complement strand
TTGACCTTGGATTTTGTTGCATGCTGAAACGATAGCTTTAGGAGCTGCGATGTAACCGATTCTCCAACCAGTCATAGCGTAACCTTTAGCAACACCGTTGATGATGACGAGTCTGTCTTTCAATTCTGTGAATTGACCCATGCTTTCGTGTTTTTGTTCGTATTGGATAAATTCATAGATTTCGTCAGACAAGATGATGATGTTAGGATATTTTTTGAAAACTTCAGCCAAAGAAGCTAATTCAGCTTTTGTATAAACAGAACCTGATGGGTTACATGGAGTGCTGAAGATGAAAGCTTTTGTCTTTGGAGTGATAGCTGCTTCTAATTGTTCAGCAGTGATTTTGAAGTTTTGTTCAGCAGTTGTGTTGATGAAAACAGGAGTACCGTCAGCTAATTTAACCATTTCAGGATATGATACCCAGAATGGAGCAGGGATGATAACTTCGTCACCTTTATCAACGATAGCCATAAATACGTTTGTGATAGCTTGTTTTGCACCGTTTGAAACGATGATGTCAGCGTCTGTGTAGTCAAGACCGTTGTCGCGTTTCAATTTTTCAGCGATGGCTTTGCGCAATGCTGGTGTTCCAGGAACTGGAGGATAGTGAGTATCGTTGTTGTTGATAGCGTCGATACCAGCTTGTTTTGCTGCAATTGGAGTGTTGAAGTCTGGTTCGCCAATGCTTAATGAAATAACGTCGATACCTTGAGCTTTTAATTCACGGCTTAATTGAGTCATTTTTAATGTAGCAGATTCTGCCATGTTGTTGACTCTTTGTGATAAAATGATGTTTCCCATTTTTTATTTTGTTTAAAATTTATGTTAAAAAACTACTTTAATTCAACCTACAAAGGTACTATTTTTTGCGATAAAAACACCTACTATTTTTTAAATTTAATAAAATGTTTTTCGTTATATTTGCATAAAATATTTTACATATGAATATTGTCAATATAGTAGGCTTGATTTTACTGGCATTGTTGCTTGTTTCTGGTTTTATTGTATTCAAGAAAGAAGATAAATCTAAAAACGATATTATAGATAAAATGAAGAACGACAATGAGTTGAAGTCTGTCTCGTTGAAACTTGTCGTTCCTTTGAAGATTCAGGCTTACGAACGTTTGCTTCTTTATATTGAACGTATTCAGTTCCCGGTCTTGGTGAAACGTGTTTTCCATCCAGGCATTTCAAAGAACGATTTTCAGTTTTCTATTTTGCAAAATGTTCAAGATGAGTTTGAACATAATTTGGCGCAACGTCTTTATGTGTCGGAGAAGACTTGGCAGATTATTGTCTTGGCGAAGGAGGAAGTGCTGCAGAATGTGAATGCTGTTTTCAATGACAATCCTGATGCTGATGTGACAATGATAGCGCAAAAAATCGCATCGTTTGAAAACCCTATGGGAGAGAATGCTGTCATAAATATTAAAAATGAATTTAACTCGTTATAGAGAAAAAATAACTATGGAATTTTCAGCAATACAAATAGCGACATTTCTGTCTGGTACAGTGGAAGGTAACCCTGATGTGAAGGTTTACAATGTCGCAAAGATAGAGGAGGGCGCGCCGGGAATGTTGAGTTTCCTCGCCAATCCTAAATATTCTCAATATCTTTATACAACTAAATCATCTATCGTTTTAATCAATAACGACTTTGAACTTCAAGGTGAAGTGTCGGCAACTCTCATCAGAGTGCCTGACGCTTACGCGGCTTTCGCACAGTTGCTCGGTCTTTACCAGCAATTTATGCAGTCGAAGGTCGGCGTTTCTTCTCTCGCTTTCATCTCAAAAGATGCATCATACGGCGAAGACGTTTATATTGGCGAGTTCGCTTTCATAGGCGAAAGAGTCAAAATCGGCAATAGAGTCAAAATTTATCCTCAAGTTTATATTGGCGACGATGTCGTGATCGGCGATGACACGATTGTTTATGCTGGCGCAAAACTTTATTCGCAGACTGTCGTCGGCAAGTCGTGTATCTTGCATGCAGGCTGCGTGATAGGAGCCGACGGTTTTGGATTCGCACCGCAGGAAGACGGTTCGTATAAGAAGATACCTCAAATCGGTAATGTGGCAATAGGCGATAACGTGGAAATAGGCGCCAACACTTGTGTTGACTGCGCGACGATGGGCTCGACAAGAATCCATGACGGCGTGAAACTCGATAACCTTATCCAAGTCGCTCATAATGTGGAACTCGGTCATGATACTGCTATCGCTGCACAGACTGGAATAAGCGGTTCAACTAAAATCGGTTCTAATTGCGTGATAGGCGGTCAGGTGGGTTTCGCAGGTCATATCAATATCGCTAACAATACAAAAATCGGCGCACAAGCTGGAATCCTGGGTAACGTAAAGAAGGAAGGCGAGAATATAATAGGTTCTCCTGCGATGAATGTGAAAGACTTCCTCAGAATGTCGGTGCATACTAAAAATCTTGACAAACTGGTGAAACGCGTCGAAGAACTGGAAAGAAAACTAAGTGAAAAACAATGAGACTAGAAAGACAACAAACTATAAAACAAGACGTCAGCATCAGCGGAACTGGCTTGCATACTGGACAAAAAGGAACTCTGACGTTTCATCCTGCACCTGAAAATCACGGCATAAAATTCAGAAGAGTTGACGTCGACGGTCAGCCTGTCGTTGATGCGAAAGTGGAAAATGTGGTCGATACTTCACGCGGAACGACGATAGCTCAAAATGGTGTGAGAGTTTATACCGTTGAGCATATATTGGCTTCTCTTAGAGGCGCAGGCGTTGATAATGTCTTGATTGACATCGATTGTGAAGAGCCTCCGATTCAAGACGGCAGCGCAAGAAATATGATAGAAGCCTTGAAGTCGGCTGGCATCGTAGAACAAAATGCTGAAAGAGAATATCTTCGCATTAAAAACTCCTTGACTTATTTCCATCCTAAAATCGGTTGCGAAATAGTTATTGAACCTGCCGATGACTTTAGAATGGAAGTGAGCGTGGATTATAACTCAAAGGTACTCAAACCTCAGACTGCAGTTTTGGAAAATATGAACGACTTTGAAAAAGAAATAGCTCCTTGTCGTACTTTCGTGTTTTTCCAAGAACTTGAGATGTTGTTAAATCATAATCTTATCAAAGGCGGCGACCTTTCTACTGCAATTGTGTTTGTGGAAAACTTCGTCGGGGAAGAGGAGTTGCAACGCGTGGCAAAACTGTTCAATATGGAATCGGTCGGCGTTCATGAAGGCGGAATTCTTAATAATACAACTCTTCATTTTGAAAACGAACCTGCTCGCCATAAACTTTTAGATTTAATCGGTGATATGACTTTATTAGGAAAACCTATACTCGGTCACGTCAAGGCGTTCAAGCCAGGACACCTCGCTAATACGGAATTCGTGAAGTTGATTGTGGAAAATATTGGCTAATGACAAATGGCTAATGACAAATGGTAAAAGAAAAAGAGCTGCTGTTAATTGACGGCAGCTCTTTTTTGTATCTGGAATTTCTTATTTACCAAATCTATATCCGACTGAAAAAGTCAATGTGTTTTGTCTAATTATATTGTTATTGGGATAAATTTTATCAGTAGTAACTATGCCGTCATAGAATACCTTTGTAAGTCCCAAATTATATCCGAGGTCTATTGTGAATCTATAGATGTCTGCGCCAAGACTAAAGGCAGCAGCGAGGTTGGCAAAATTGTAATCCCAATATATGTAGGAAACACGCATGTTGTCATCAAATAATTGCTCTCCTGGAGCAATATGGCAACCGCTTGGTATAAGATTATCAGCATATTTGTCAAAATTTAAATTAACGACAGGACCAACGTTGACTCTAATATTGAAATTGTCTCGATTGATGAATTGATATCCAAAATATACTGGTATAGAAAATGAATGGTTTTTCAAAATCGTAACCGGTCCAGGGCATTGCCAAGCGTCAATTGCTATGTAGTTGTAGATTAACTCAGGTTGGATTATAAATTTGTCGAACATAAGTCTGCCGTATGCGCCTAATGTTATGTCGCTTATGTCTTTAAAATCGGCTATGAAAGGGTCACTAACGGTGAGGTCGCGGATGTAGTAATTTGATTTATAACCAATTTTGGGACCGAAAGAGAAATCAGTCTGAGCATTTAATGTTATTGAAAACATAATGCAAATGATAAGTAATAGCTTTTTCATGATTGTTGATTTTTATGCAGTTACAACGTATATGTGATTGCTTTATTGTGCTTAGCAAAAAACAAAAGGCTAAAGAACAACAACTTTAGCCTTTATCTTTAGCCTTTATCTTTAGCCCTTAGCCTTTAGTTATATAATCTCGATAGAAATCTTCCGACGCTTTCGTATCCGTATTTCTCAATGACGCTGTTTCTTAAATAATTCGCATCGTAATTTTTATGCGTCTCAATCATTTTTATCATCGCTTCTGCAAGTGCTTCTTTGTTTCTTGGCTCGACCAAAATTCCTTTGGTGTCGTCAATCATTTCCTTTATGCCGCCGACATTGGTGCTTACGACTGGCAATCCTGATGCTAATGCTTCAAGTATTACGACCGGCATATTTTCATAATTACTTGAAAGTACCAAAAAATCTCCTGATGAGAGTTCGTCGGCTAATGCTTGTCCTTGCAACAAACCTGTAAATGATACCTTATTAATTAATTGCAATTCTTTGGCTTTTTCTTTCATCAGTTCCAAATCCATTCCTTCGCCGATGAATTTGCATTGAAAGTCGATGCCTTTGTCGTCAATAATCTTCAATGATTCCAAAAGTCCGCTGATGTTTTTAGACTTGTCTTCAAAACAGCTGATGTGAATTATCTTGCAAGGATTGTTGTTTTTTTCAGAAATATGAAACATATCGAGATTCACAACATTAGGAAGCACGACGTAATTGTCGTTTTTCAATTCGTGTTTCTTCATTGCGATGGCGAGATTCTCTGTCACAGTGGTGATGGTCTCTGCATTGCGAACGACAATCTTAGTAAATAATTTTCTCAAGAATCCGCCGAAGTCGTTGCCAGGCAAATACCTCGACCAATGTTCTGTAATGATATAAGGTGTCTTATGAAGTTTCTTTTGAATCCAAGCGATGACGCCCAAGCGTGTCAAGATATGAACGTGAATCAAATCGTACGGACGTGACTTGTCGCGTCCGATTTTCAACGCCATCATGTTGGCACGATAGAAACGAAGTAATGATTGAATCTTGTTCTTAGGTTTTTTATAATAAACACGAATCGTATCGACATTATTCTCTAATGTTCTTACGATTTCAAATTTTTCTTTGGAAGAAGTCTGTTGTCCGTTGTCCGTTGTCTGTTGACAATAAATAACAGTGATATCGTTGAACAAAGCAGCTGCTTCGGCATGACGTTGTACGAACAGACCGAACATCGGGTCGTAGCGATGTGGATACCAGCGTGCTAGAAAAACTATATGTTTTCTTTCTTTATTCATGACGATATTTGTTGATTATATTAATTGCGTTATTGACTCTTTCCTCATCGTCGCCGCTTACGATTTCAAAAGGGACATTCATTTTTGTTAATGTATTTTTATAAATGTCGAAAAGTTCCTTGCGTTCTTCGATGTTAGGATTTTCTCTCAATGGGTCGTAAACCCAAGGTAAGTCGATGTCGCAGAGGAGATATAAGTCAAAGTCTTGTTGCTTTAAAATATTGTCGATTGTCTCATTAGAATGTTTGAAAACGTATTCGACCCAGATTTTGCAGACTATAGTTTCTGTGTCGGCAATCAATATCTCTGGATTTTTTTTCTCTTCTTCTAAAATGAGATTATATTGTCCTTTTGCAATCTCAACAACGTCGTTTTCTGTATATTGACCTTCAAAGTTTTCAAGATAAGTTCTTGAATATTCAGGTATAAAACTGACATTGAAATGTCTCGCTAACTTTTCAGCAAGTGTTGACTTTCCCGTCGATTCTGGTCCGGTGATGGCAATCTTAAACATTTTTCTTCGCCTCCTTGCTCCAGCTGATGCAACCCATTACTGCAATGATTGCGTAAATAAGATATTGTAAGACTGTAAGATATAATCCGTTGACAATGCAAAGCGGAATTAATATTATGTCGCAGAGCAGATATAAAACCCAGTTCTCGACTTTTTTTAATGCTGTAAACAACATTCCGCCTAAACCCAAGACTCCAGTGAAATAATCCAAGAATGTCGGTACGTCTGAAGTGAATATCTTTGAAATGACTAAAAGAACAATGACAATCGCTAATGTTAGCAACCTTTGTCTTGTATTTAAAAAGGTAACTGACAGTTCTTTAGCCTTTAGCCTTTTGTCATTAGCCTTTTGTCTTTTCCAATTCCACCATCCGAAGACGCTTATCACGAAATAAAGAAAGTTGATGACGGCATTGGCGAACAGACCGTTTTTTATGAATATGAATACATATAATAACACGCTGATGATTCCAATAGGGAAGACCAAAACATTGATTTTCTTGGAATACCAGACGCTGAGCAAACCAGTTGCAACAGCGATTATTTCTATGATTAATTCATAATTCATAATTTGCAATTTATTGTAGAGACGCAAAATATTGCGTCTCTACATGATTTTATAATCATCTCATATCAATGACTTCCACATTTGGATGTATTTTCTCATCGAAAATAAACATGCTGTCTGGAAGGTCTTGGTTTGTTTTGAAACTTTTTATTTTATAAGTGATAATGTTTTTATCCAACATAATAATGGAAACCTCTGTTATCTTCAAGTCTTTATCGACGCTGATTGACATGATTTCGAATGTCGTCTTCTCTTTTTCTTCAATTAAAATCGTTGTGATGTCGTTTTCGCTTATGTCGAAACTGACGTTGACGTTTTGAGTGAAAGAGTCGATGATTGCGAGAGGAGAGTTGTTGCTTTCTTCAGTCACATCGCTTATCATAACTTCTTGGTCATCGATGAAATGAGTCCAGAGTGTCTTGCCATCGCTTATCATTTCTTGGTCATCAATTTTGACGATGTAAGAATTACCTTTCATATAAGCGTAACTATTTGTTATGTCGGACATTCCGCTTTCAACATCGTGAAATGAGTATTCAAAGTTGATGCTGATGTCGTTGTAGGATTTGTTTTTCTCAATGACCTTGTTAAGAAAATCCTCAGCAGACTGAGCCATTATGTTAAGACTCACTATGCTACTTAATATTAATAACAAATATTTTTTCATAGTTCATAGTTCAAATTTCAGAGTTCAAATCCTTAAGGTATTGTTCAAGTGCCATTTCGTTAGCGACTCTCACTTCACGTTGTTTGCTGCCTGCGAAAGGACCGACGATTCCAGCTTTTTCAAGTTGGTCGATGATACGTCCAGCTCTGTTGTAACCGAGTTTCAACTTGCGTTGCAGCATTGAAGTAGAACCTTGTTGTGTTTGAACGATGATATAAGCGGCTTCTTCAAAGAGAGGGTCGCGTTCGTCAGGGTTGAGGTTTTCCTTGCTGCCGCCTTCTTCTTTTTCGTCAGGGCAGTCAGGGAGGTTATATGCTTCTGGGTAAGCTCTTTGTGAACCGATGAAGTCTGTAATCTCTTCCACTTCTGGAGTATCGATGAAGGCACACTGCAGACGGACGAGGTCGTTGCCTGTTGATAACAGCATATCGCCACGACCCACGAGCTGGTCGGCGCCGTTAGTGTCGAGGATTGTCATGGAGTCGACGCGTGAGATAACGCGGAATGCGATACGTGCAGGGAAGTTTGCCTTGATAGAACCAGTGATGATGTTGACAGAAGGACGTTGTGTCGCGATGATGAGGTGGATGCCGATAGCACGCGCGAGCTGAGCAAGACGTGCGATAGGAGCCTCGACTTCCTTGCCTGCTGTCATAATCAAGTCGGCGAACTCGTCAACTACCAATACGATGTATGGCAAGAATCTATGTCCGTCGTAAGGATTCAACTTACGAGCGATGAACTTGGCGTTATATTCCTTGATGTTACGAACCTGAGCGTCTTTCAATAATTCGTAACGCTGATCCATCTCGATACATAATGAGTTAAGTGTTCTGACGACTTTTCTCACGTCGGTGATGATAGCTTCTTCTGCATCAGGGAGTTTTGCCAAGAAGTGACGTTCTATCTTTTTATAAAGACTCAACTCAACTTTCTTAGGGTCGACGAGGACGAACTTAAGTTCTGCCGGATGCTTGCTGTATAACAATGATGCTATGATTGCGTTGATACCAACAGACTTACCTTGACCGGTAGCACCTGCCATCAGGATGTGCGGCATCTTGGCGAGGTCGGCGACATAGCTTTCGTTAGAAATTGTTTTGCCGACGCCGAAAGGAAGTTCGTATCCGCATTTTTGGAAACGTTCCGAACCTAAGACTGTTCGCATTGAAACCATCTGCGGCTTTTGGTTCGGCACCTCAATACCGACAGTTCCCTTGCCTGGAATAGGAGCGATGATACGGATTCCTATCGCGGAGAGGCAAAGAGCGATGTCGTCCTGCAAACCTTTAATCTTTGAGATTCTCACGCCGGCTGCAGGAATGATTTCGTATAATGTCACGGTTGGACCGATAGTCGCTTTGATTTTGTCAATCGTGATATTGTAATTCGCCAATGTGTCGACGATGCGTTTCTTGTTGGCCTCGAGTTCTTCTCTGTCGACACTGCTTGTGCTTTCTCCATAATCTTTTAATAAATCCAATGGAGGAAGTTTGTAACTGGACAATTCCAGTTTAGGGTCGAAATTAGTATCTAAACCAAAGTGTTCGCCAATTTCAATGGCTTGCTTTTCTTCTGTAGGCGCAGTGACTTCCATAGCAATGTCATCAGCATTGACTTCGTCGCTGGTTTCTTTGGTAGTGACTGTAACTTGAGGAGTGACTATAACATCTTCAAAACCATCGTCTTCAATAACAACAGGAATATCCTCTGTCTCGTCAGTGTCAGAGTCAGAGTCAGAGTTGGTGTCAGTATCTCTAGTAATATGTTTTACAGTGATTTTGATTTCTTCTCCATCATCTTCGTCTTCATCTTCGTCATCATCATCAAAATCATATGAAGGACTTAAAATCTCATCTTTATTTTCGGTTCCATTATCTTCATCATCTTCGGTTTTGGTTTCGTCGTTGTCTTCATTCTCGTCTTCTTCATCGTTTTCGCTTTCATCTTCAACGGTGTTCTTGCCCCAGTTTATAGTAGGCATCTTGAGTTCGAAAGTGAATATTACGTATAGGAATAAGAAGAATGTCAATATGATATAGATTCCTAGTTCTTTGATGTAAGGGACTAGCATATTGTGGAAATATAATCCGACAACGCCGTAATAAGTGTCGAAAGTACTGTTGTTAGGCAATATTGAAGCGAGAAATAGTGGCAGCCATATTAAGGTCATCAATGCGTATTTGCATATTGTTGTGACTTTGATTTTAGGACCTTTGAAAGTGAGGTTCGAACCTGCCAAAAACATCAGGAATATCAAGTACAACGAACCGATGCCGAATGCATTGTCACTCATCCATTTGCCTATCTTGCTGCCGAAGTCTCCGAGCAGACTGTAGTTGATGATATGAGATATGAAAGATAACAGCACGAAAATGCTCAGCAGCATAAAGAACACGCCGAAGCTTATTCTTATGCGAGGGTCTCTTGTTTTTTTGCGAGTGGCGGTCTTGCTAGATTTAGGTTTGCTTTTCTTGCCATCGCCTTTGGACTTCTTGCTTTCAGGTTTTTCTCCTTTGACCTTTTCTTTGGCTTCGCTTGCCTTTTCGCTCAAAGTCTCCTCTTTGACGGTAGTTACAATTGGTTTGTTTTTATTATATCCCATATCAATCTACAAATCTGAAAGTTTTGTTATAACGTATTTTGCCGGTGTTTTTATCTATTGAAAGCCAAACGAATACTGGTTTTCCGACGATATGGTCGACTGGCACGTAACCCCAGAAACGTGAGTCTTGTGAGTTGTGTCTGTTGTCGCCCATCATCCAATAATAATCCATCTTGAATGTATATTCATCTGTTTCAACGCCGTTGATAAAAATCTTTCCGTCTTTGACAATCATATCGTTAAGTTCGTATGCTCTGATGATTCTGTCGTAAAGAGCTATGTTTTCTGTATTGATTTTAACGGTTTTGCCTTCTTGAGGAATCACGATAGGACCGAAGTTGTCGGCATTCCATTTGAAATGTGTCGTATCGTTAGGGAAGATGTCTTCTGACACTTCTGTTCCAACAGTTGCTATCCTTCTTTCGACAGACTTCACGAAAGGAAGTTTTCTGAATTCTTCAGCGATGTCGGCTGTCATATTGAAAATCAACTCGTCGGCATGTGCTGTTCTGTATCCTTCGGTGATGTTGTATTTTTCCAATATCTTAGGATTGATGCCGTTGCTTGTTATCTTGACGATATAATTGTGTTGCATCTCTTTTGGTTGTTCGCCGATTCCGCCATTAATGTAAACGATTCCGTCGATGATTTGCAATGTGTCGCCTGGCATGCCGATGAGACGTTTAACGTAGTTCTCGCGTTTGTCGACAGGACGTGTTATGATGTTACCGAATTGCTTCTTGTCATTCATAACGTTGTCTCTTCCGAAGTAACGGCATAACTGATAGAAAGTTACATTGCTTTGGTAGACTTCGCTCACTGTGTCGCCGGCAGGGAAGTTGAACACTATCGGGTCGTTGCGTTTTATTTCTGTAGTGCCTGGCAGACGTTTATATGGAAGCTGTGGTTTTTCTATGTATGACTTCGCCGTCTTTGACCATGGCAAAGTGTGATGCACGAATGGGAATGCGAGCGGAGTGTTAGGCACGCGTGGTCCGTAACCAATCTTGCTTACGACTAAATAATCGCCGACTAAAAGCGATTTTTCCATACTTGATGATGGAATGGTGTATGCTTCAAATAGGAATGTTCTGATAATCAACGCTGCTACTACTGCCCATACAATTGCGTCAAGCCATTCGCGTACCGGAGTCTTCTTTGGGAATGGAGTGACTCTTGGGTCGCTGTATTTTGAATCTTGATGATTTACGATAGGGAAGAAGATGAATGGAACTACAGCGGCACAAACGATTTCCCATATTTTGAATCTTCCGAATGACTTCGCTAAGTCAATGAACATTAACATTATAGTGAAGAAGTTGATGTATGGTAGGAATAATAAAATATACCACCACCATTGTGAGCAGTTCACTATTTTTGACAATATGAAAAGATTGTAATATGGTATGACTGAGTAATAACCTTCATAACCAGCTTTTTTAAAAAGTCCCCAGCAGAATGCTATTGGAAGTGTGAATAATGCTGGAACCAATAATATGAATAAAATAAATGTTAACATAGTTTGATTTTTTTAACAGTTTAATAAGTCGTTCATTGTAAACAATCCTTTCTTTCCGACGAGGAATTCCGCTGCTATCACAGCTCCGGTCGCGAAACCTTCACGGCTGAATGCTTCGTGGCGAAGACTGATGATGTCGCATGATGATTCTGCCTTGACCTCATGAATGCCGAAATATTCGCCTTCACGAATCGCTTCAATCGGCAATGCATTCTTCATTGAACATTCTTCATTCTTCATTGAACATTCAATTAACTCCCAAGAATCATAATTTTTATTATTATCCACGATGTCGTTGGCGAGTTTCACCGCAGTGCCGCTAGGTTTGTCGAGTTTATGAATATGATGTGTCTCGGTGAGACTTAATTTATAGTCGTATTTCTCGGTTATCTTAGCGAGTTGTTGGTTGAGCATAAACATAATATTCATGCCGATGCTGAAGTTAGGCGCGTAGAACAATGCTTGGTTTTCTTTTTCGCATCTTTCCTTTATTTCGTCGAAATGCTGATACCATGCTGTCGTTCCGCAGACAACTGGAATATTCATATCGAAGCAACGCTTGATGTTGTCGAATGCCGTTGCTGGAGTGCTGAACTCAATCGCTACAGTTTGAGTTGCTGAGTTGTTGAGTTGCTGAGTTGCAGAGTTACAGAATGAATTCCAGTCGTTTTCGTTGTCTATTTTTGCTAATATTTCATGTCCGCGTTGCAGAGCGATTTTCTCCACTTCGTGACCCATTTTTCCGTATCCTAACAATATGATTTTCATTGTTTAAAATTTTAATTTTAGAGAAACGCCGTAACTTTTACCGTATCCTGTTCCCATTTCTTGTCCCCAATAAGCGTAATTGTCTTGCATGCTAGGCTCGACTTTCAGTGTCAAGTCGTCGCTGATGTCGTATTCAAAGAAATGAGCGTCGACAGTGGCGTCAATGATGTTCAGTCCGTACCATAGAGCCATTATTATCCAGCTGAGTTCCAGGTTGCGACGGTAATAATCTCTTAATGTTATGAGGTTCTCGTTTGAGTATTTTTGAGCGAGGTCGATGATTTCCTGATCGGTTTCTGTTATCGTTCCGGTTTTGTAGTCGAAGGCAGCTCTGTAGTCTTTGTAGCTGTTGTTGTTTGTTACAGCGAAGTATGTTATTGTTCCTATTCCTGCGTACACGATAGGTATCTTCCAATATTTCTTGTTATATCCTTGACCTAGTCCGGGGAGCACTGCCGAGTAAATGGCAGCTCTTTTCGGACTATGTTTCTTTGGTGCTGTGATGCTGTCGTTTTTTGCAGATGCTGACCATATCACGGCGAAGGATATCAAAAACAATATCAGAAAACGTTTGAACATTTCAGAAATCAATTTTTGTTGATTATAGCGATAAGTCTTTCAAAATCTTCGTCGTTTTTGAAGTCGATAGTCAAGGAACCTTTTCCTTTGCTGTTGCGGTTAATCTTTACTTTTGTGTTCAAAGACTTTGACAAAGAATCCACTTTATAGATGAATGCTTCAGGCAATACGTCTTTTTGTTTCTTTGTCTTGACGTTTTTTGTGTTAAGAGAACGAACGAGTTCTTCTACTTGTCTGACGCTTAAGTCTTTGTCGATGATTTCTTTTAATATGATAAGTTGTTTAGTCTTATCTTCGATATTGATTATAGCGCGGGCTTGGCTCATTGAGATGAAACCGTCACGCAATGCGACCTGTACTTCTGGAGGTAATTTAAGAAGACGCAAGAAATTCGTCACGGTGCTTCTGTCTTTGCCTACTTTTTCGCTGAGTTGTTCTTGAGTGATGTTACACTCTTCGATGAGGCGTTGGTAGGAAAGAGCTATTTCTATGGCGTTAAGACCTTCGCGGTGAGTGTTTTCTATCAATGCCATCTCGAGCATTTGTTCGTCGTTGGCAACGCGGATGAATACAGGTATTGTCTTGAGACCTGCCATCTTTGAAGCGCGGAGACGACGTTCGCCGGAGATGAGTTGGTATTTGTCGCGTCCCATTTTTCTGACGGTGACAGGCTGTATCACGCCTTGTATTTTTATAGACTCTGCCAGTTCGTTGAGAGCAGTCTCGTCGAAGTCGGTTCTAGGCTGAAACGGGTTGGCTTCAATAAAGTCGATGTTCAGTTCTGCCACGGCACCTGCTACGTAGTTGCCAGAGATGTCAGATGAAGTGATGTCTGTTTCTGGGCTTTGTAATATAGCGTCTAATCCGCGGCCTAATCCTCTTTTTTTATTCTGCAGTGACATTTTCGTTGTTTTTTAATATTTCTCTTGCGAGGTTAAGATAATTTATTGCGCCGATGCTTGTTGCGTCGTGCATGATGGCTGTCTGTCCGAAACTAGGAGCTTCGCTGAGTCGTGTGTTGACGTTGATGATGGTGTCGAAGACCATAGACTGGAAGTGAGTCTTCACTTCGCTCACGACTTGTTTTGAAATTCTTGTTCTAGAGTCGAACATTGTCAACAATATGCCTTCGATGTCGAGTTCTGGGTTGAATCTGCTTTGGACGATTTTTATTGTGTTGAGCAGTTTGCCCAATCCTTCGAGGGCGAAATATTGACATTGAACAGGAATGATGACTGAGTCAGACGCTGTCAGCGCATTGACGGTGATCAAACCTAAAGATGGCGAGCAGTCGATGATGATATAGTCGTATTCGTCTTTGATGCTGGCGAGTGTGTTGCTCATCATTTTCTCGCGCTGAGGCAGGTTGATGATTTCAATCTCGGCACCGACCAAGTCGATGTGCGCTGGCAAAAGGAATAGGTTAGGAGTCTCTGTTTCCTTGATGATGTCTTTAGGGTTTACGTTGTCGATGATACATTCGTAGATGCTGCCTTCGATGTCTTTAGGGTCGAAACCGACACCTGACGTCGAGTTCGCCTGTGGATCTGCGTCGATAAGCAATGTCTTGTGTTCAAGGACGGCAAGGCTCGCCGCTAAGTTGATGGCTGTGGTCGTCTTGCCAACTCCGCCTTTTTGATTCGCTATAGCTATTATCTTTCCCATCTCTCGTCAATTTGTTTAATGAACTACAAAGGTACGATTTTTATTGTGAAAATATATAATGTATTAGGAGAAGTTTTCAACAATTTTTTATGTCATTGTCTGTTGACTTTAGTCTTTAGTCTTTAGTCTTTAGCCTTTAGCCTTTAGCCAATAAAAAAAGAGCTGCCATAATATAGCAGCTCCCCTAAACTTTAGCCTTTAGACTTTTGTCATTAGCCATTATTTGTCTAATTCATCAAACCAAGCATCAATTGATTTGTCATCATCGAAATCTTCGTGTTTTGGTTCGTCAAAGTAACCTTCTGGATATTCACCTGTTTCGATGAAGTTCAAAGTGTCTTTTAATGCATTGCTGAATTTTTCAAAATCTTCTTTATATAAGAAAAGTTTATGCTTTTCATAGAAAAAACGATTTTGTTCATTGCTGAAACGACGTTTGCTTTCAGTGATGGTTATATACTTCTCGTCACCTTTTGTTGTCTTTACATCAAAGAAATATGTGCGTTTGCCTGCACGTATTGCCTTTGAAAACAATTCCTCACGATTGTTCATCTTTTCATTTTCCATAACTGTCAAAAAATTTGTGTTCTACGAATGAATTTTGATTTAGCAAAAATAAAGAAAAATATTATAGTCTGAACTTTTTTTTAGAAAAAAAATATCTCGTCAGCAATCGGCTGTCAGCTGTCAGTATTTATCATTATCTATTACTGATTGCTGACAGCTGACGGCTGATTGCTGACAGCTTTTTTTATATTTTTTTCTTCTTTTCCAAATGTTAATTTTATTACTTTTGAAGTTCAATTTTTTTATTTGAAGTTATGAAGTTAAATTTAAGAAAACCAATAGTGTTTTTCGATTTGGAAGCTACAGGTCTGAATCCTGTGCATGATCGAATTGTTGAAATCAGCGCGTTGAAAATCAATGTTGACGGACAAGAAGAACAAAAGACATGGCTCGTTAATCCGGGTTGTCCTATCCCTCCGGAAACAACAGCGATACATCATATCTCCGACAACGACGTGAAGGATTGTCCTTCATTTAAAGAGCTCGCTCCGACTATCGTTAAGTTCTTTGGAGCAAGCGACATCGCCGGTTATAACATAATCAAGTTCGACATCCCGATGTTGGTGGAAGAGTTCATAAGAGCTAATGTTGACTTCGACCTTAAGTCAAGACAAGTTATTGATGTCATGAATATTTTTATGAAAATGGAACCTAGAACTCTTAAAGGTGCCTACCGTTTCTTCGTGAATAAAGAACTTGAAGACGCTCATTCTGCTTCCGCCGACACTATGGCGACATATGAAGTCATGAAGGCTATGCTGGATAAATATGAAAATGTGGAATATACTGATAACAAAGGCGTTACTTCTGTTCCTGTGCAAAACGACGTGCAGCAGCTTTCCGCTTTTTCTTACCATAATAAAAATGCCGACCTTATGGGACAAATCGTTTTCGATGAGGAAGGTAAAGAGGTGTTTAAGTTCGGAAAACATAAAGACAGAAGGGTAGAGGATGTATTCCGTATTGAACCTCAATATTATGACTGGATTATGAAAAGCGATTTCCCTGAATATACCAAGAAAGTCATAACAGGAATCAAATTGAGAATGGGTGGTAAGAATAATATTAAGTTTTAAATTATGAAAAGAAAGTCATCAAGTCATCAAGTCGCCAAGTCACCAAGATTGTTGGTGATTTTGTTAATGATTTTATTTGGCTTACAGCTAACAGTCAATAGCCAACAGCCAATAGCCAATAGCCAACATCCATTATGGATGCGCTATAACGTGATTTCTCCTCAGGGCGATAAAATCGCGTTTACTTATAAAGGCGATGTCTATGTTGTTGATGCAGAAGGAGGAACCGCTAGACAGTTGACGACGAATTCGTCTTACGACTTCAATCCTATTTGGTCTAATGACGGTAAATATATCGCTTTCGCTTCTGATAGAAACGCCAACTTCGATATTTATACTGTGTCGGTGAATGGCGGCGTGGCGAAGCGCGTGACAACGAATTCTGCTTCTGAAATTCCTCTCGCTTACTCTCCTGACAATAGCATGATTTATTATTCTGCTAATATTCAGAAAGATGCAGATAACGTGCAGTTCCCTACAGGATGGATGCGCGAATTATATAAGGTGTCGGCCGATGGCGGTCGCTCTCAACAAGTCGCTGCTGTGAATGTTTGCAGCATTTCTTTCGACAATGACGGCGAGTCGTTCCTTTATTACGACCAAAAAGGCGGCGAAGACGAATGGCGCAAACACCAGATTTCTTCTATGGCTCGCGACATCGTTTATTATAATGCCAAAGAAAAAACACATACAATATTAACGACAAACATTGGCGAAGACCGCGATCCTCGTTTCCTCCCAGGAAAGAAAGATGTCGTGTTCCTCAGCGAAGGTGAAGGCGGTAACTTCAACGTCTATAAAGCTAAGGTTGATGATATAAACAACGCACAGCAAATCACCAACTTCCCAACTTATCCTGTCAGATTTTTAAGTGTCTCCGACAACGGATTGTTATGCTACGGATACCAAGGTGAGATTTACACTCAGACTCTCGGCGGAGAACCAAAGAAAGTTGAGATACAAATCGTTAACGACCAGGAAGAAACGCCTGTGCTTGGTAAGTTCGGCAGCGCTCATGACATCACCATCACTCCTGATGGCGACCTCATCGCTTTCGTGGCTCGTGGCGAAATCTTCGTCACTTCAGAAGAATATCAGACAACAAAACAAATCACTCATACTCCAGAAGCTGAGTCTTATCCAACATTTTCTCCTGACGGAAAATCTCTCGTTTATGTCTCTGAACGCGACGGATACTTTAATCTTTATAAGGCGGAAGTTGCTCGTAAAGAAGAAGTTAACTTTACTTATGCCACATTGATTAACGAAGAACGTCTATTCGATGACGACGGCATAGAACGTGGCGTGCCTCAGTTTTCTCCTGACGGAAAGGAATTGGCTTATCTTGAAAATAGAAATATCTTAAAAGTTATTAACTTAGAAACTAAAAAAGTACGTCAAATCACTGACGGAACTCAGCATTATCGCAACGACGACTATTGTTTTGATTATGAATGGTCGCCAGATGGTAAATGGTTTGCCCTTTCTTTGATAACAAATATGCGCGACCCATATTCTGATGTCGGTATTGTTTCAGCAAATG
>JAZOSA010000039.1:0-64998 GCA_045656905.1 Bacteroidales bacterium | reverse complement strand
GCGCTGTATTCTGGAGTGCGGAAACCATATTGCGCGCCGTGACCCCAGCGGTCGTTGACGATAGCCTCCTCGCCTACTGTGTTATAATACCAAGCGATGAGTTCGGCGGCGTGCCATTGCTCAGCGGAGTTGCGCCATTCGCCGTCAGAGAAGATGATAGAAGGACGATATTTTGTAACCAATTCTTTGAATTGAGGAATCATGTGATTATCGACATAATTGGCGATAGAATCATCCGGGTCGATGTACCACCTGTGCATTGGATTTGTCCATTCAGGAAGCGAGTAATAGAATCCCATCTTCAAGTCTTTAGCGCGGACCGCATCAGTGAGTTCACCGACGATGTCGCGTTTTGGTCCGCCCACGACGCTGTTCCATTCTGGAGAATATTCGCTGTCCCAGAGGCAGTATCCGTCGTGATGTTTTGTCACGAGAAGCACATATTTCGCGCCGCTCTTCTTGAACAAATCAGCCCAGTCTGTTGGGTTCCACAATTCAGCCTTAAACATTTTATCGAAGTCACGATATTCAAAGTCCTCGCCGTAGTTTCTCTTTTGGAAGTTGACACGAGTTGTGTCATTGTTCATCAATCCGCTGTAATACCATTCAGCGTAGCCTTCATTGGTAGCGAAAGCCGGAACAGAATACACACCCCAATGGATAAATATTCCCAATTTTGCATCTGAGAACCATTGAGGATAGCCACGTTGTTGCAACGATTCCCAAGTCGGTTCAACTTTTTGAGCTAAAGATGACAATGCCAAGAAGCATATTAATAATGTAAGGATTTTTTTCATGATTTTATTTTTAAGTCAACGGACAACAGACTACTGTCAACAGTCTTTGTCCAAATTTTATTCACATATACAAAAATACGATTTTTATTAAGTATACTTAACAAAAACTATAAATATATTTTCATTAAATACACATAACAAAACCAATATCCTCGTTTGCATCACATATTCAAACTAACTTACTGATTGTTAATAATTTTTAACAAAATAATCCTTGACAAGTATTGAAAAAGATTTTATTTTTGCGAATAATTTTAAAACCGAAAGTTATGGCAACATTTTTTAAATCATCACCTATTTTATATGGAAAGTCAGCGGAAAGATTCGATAGAGAAGTTGACAAAAACAAGTCATTGCAAACACCTACATTATCAGAAGAAGAAAACGAGGAATTGATGAGATTCCTTGAAAAATCTAAAAACTTCAAATTCTGATAATTGTGAAAACAAACTCATCTTACGCCCCTTATATAATGCTTCCTTTCAATAAGGAAATTTTAGAAAGTTGTTCTGACTTCAGTTGTGGAGATGACGAATTAGATAATTTCTTCCATAACGATGCTGACTTATATTCAATAGAATTAATGGGGAAAACGTACTGTTGGATAACAAAAGACAAACCGCATCAAATTGTCGCATTGTTTACCTTAGCGAACGACAGTATCAAAACATTTAATCTTAATAACAGAATACGTAACAAGTTAAACAGGACTATCAATAATAGCAAACGAGGAAGAAGTTATCCAGCAGTTTTAATCGGAAGATTGGGAATCAACAAATCTTTTCAAAACAAAAGCATCGGCAGTCAATTGTTATATTTCATAAAAGATTGGTTTCGTCATAAAAGCAATAAGACAGGCTGTAGGTTTATTGTAGTAGATGCATATAATAACGGTAAAACTACAAAATTCTACGAACATAATGATTTCCGTTATCTTTATGATAACGAATTGGAGGAACGTTCACAATACAACATTCCTCCAACAAATAAGATTTCAACTCGTTTAATGTATTACGATTTGAAATTATGAATTTCAAATACTTTTAAAAAACATATTGCAAGCCAATCTGATAACCTATAAACATTCTTTGTTTGTTATCGCTGTTATCCTTTTCCCAAAGACATTTGTTTGGAAATAAGTCATCGGAATTAACATAATTGGAATATAAATAATTGAAATTTGCGCCGCCAAAGACGTTAAAATGATTCAAGAATGTGAACGATGGAGCGAGAAGATATGATGCATTGTAACATACCTTATCATTAGAAAATCCTAACGATGTTGCTTTGAATTCGTTGTTTATTTCAAGCCAATTAGTTATAGGAATATGAATACCGTAACCTGCTTCCGCTACAATATTGCTTCCGTCATTGACTTTATTGTTATAACCAACGCCCAAGATACCGTATGTGTATTTGCCTCCTGATCTGAAAGACAACATCGTATTGTTCATATTGTCGTAAGAAAGAGCGACTCCCATTTTACCATTCTTAATAATATTGATAAAAGCTATTGGAAAATCACTTTCTTCTGCGACATTAAGTATTGTAGCAAACTGCACGCCTTTGACTTTCTTCGCGATATTCATCACTCCAGCAAATTGCAGACCTTTCACATCACCTGCGATATTAGTCACACCAGAGAGCTGCAAACCATTATAAGCACCTTTACTCATATTTGCCACACCTGTAACTGCTATTCCATTTCCTGAACCTGAATAGTTATAAACGCCACTGACTTGAACACCATTGTAAGAACCTTTACTCATATTTGCCACACCTGCGACCACTATTCCATTTCCTGAACCAGAATAGTTATAAACGCCGCCGACTTGGATGCCATTATAAATGCCTTTGTTTATGTTTGTCACGCCAGCAACTTCTATTCCATATCCAGCATTTCCGATATGGTTAGAAACAGAAGCAATTTGCAAACCAGTCGCATTATTAGCTATGACATTACTGATTCCAGCCAATGCGAGACTTCTCTCATTCTTAGAAATTCCCACCAACAAATTTATTGAAAACGCATTCGTATATTCTTTGGCTTTTTTAACATTTATCGTACTCAATGGAAAACCGAAATTTATCTGAACCGGACGGAATTTTTTCTCTTGAGAAAAAGCGGTAAATGACAATAATGCACATAATAAGAACAATAATAACTTTTTCATTTTTTAATTTTTTAAATCATTTAGACGTATCAATGCGTATTTATTTTCAAGGTAACATTGATGCGTCTATACATCAATTCCTAATTATGCATTATGAATTATGCATTATGAATTATTAAAAATTTCCATCGCGATATGAGCGCAAGCTTCTGCATCTGCGAGGGCATGATGATGATTCGTCAAGTCGAAGCCGCAGTGTGCAGCGACGGTATGCAACTGATAATTCTCTAAATCAGGAAACACCTTAAGAGACGTTTTATAAGTACAATGAAACTTATAATTAGGATATCTCATTTTATAATGGGCAAAACAAGCCTTAAGGCAACGCTCATCGAAATTCTTGTCATGAGCTACAAGCGGAAGATTTCTGACAAATTTAGAAGCTTCACGCCACACCTCAGGGAAGACAGGTGCGTCGTCGGTATCTTCTTTTTTGATTCCATGAATTTTGGTGTTCCAATAGCAATAATGATTTGGAACTGGTTTTATGAGACTGTAAAATCTATCCACAATCTCCCTGTCTTTCACTATGACGATACCGACGCTGCACGCGCTTCTGATATCACCGTTCGCCGACTCGAAGTCGATGGCGGCGAAGTCAGGGAGATCGGGAATTATGATTTGATTGTTAGACGATTCCGACATCTCATTCTTTTATTTCAGCATGGAAAATATCAATCTCGTCATCTTCAAACATACATTCTGAAGTGTAGTATTGACCTGGTTTGTCGTCGTCTTGGAACAACAACAATGTCACTTTCTTAAACTTCAAAGGTTGTTGACTTTCTGAAACTTGCTGTACCTTTTCGTAAGAAATGCCTTCTATCTTCAACATTTTCAATAATGCTGCTAAATCGAGGTCAACATTGAGGAAAATATCTTCGCCTTTTTCTGTCCAAGCAATACTGATGACACCAGTGGTGTATAATTCAAAGTTTTTAATTTCTACAGTTTTCATAATTATTCTTGATTTAATAATTCATTCAAATCTTTTTGTAATTGTTCAGCATTGACAAAATGAATCGACTTCATTCCGACATTTATCGCGCCTTTTACATTATTGATATTATCATCGATGAATACTGACTCTTCAGCTTTAAGGTTATAACGTTCTAATAATGTGTGATAAATCTTTGGGTCTGGCTTTAAAAGTTTCTCGTCGCCGGAACACACAATGTTATCTATCAAAGAAAAAATTCTATATTTCTTCTGAACCATAGGGAATGTCTCGTTCGACCAGTTTGTCAATCCGTAGATGACAGGATATTTCTCTTTCAACGACTTGATTAGCTCATACATTCCTGGAATCTCCTCGCCCATCGTCTTCATCCATTCTGAATGATATAACCTTATGGCTTCTTCAAACTCAGGGAATTCAGCGATACGTTCTTTCACCGCGACTTCAAAAGGCTTGCCTTTATCCATTTGAGCGTTCCATTCTGTATTGCAGACATTCTCGATGAAATAGTTGCACTTTTCCATATCGTTAAAATACGAATCGAAAAGGTAATGCGGATTCCAATCCACGAGTACGGCGCCAAAATCGAAAACGATGTTTTTTATCATTTTTTCAAATGTTTTTCAATTAACGATGCCACTTTATCGCGGAGACTTTCAACGCTTTGTTCTTCAGAAGGCATGACAGGCTCCATGATGTCAATGTCGATTTTCTTCCAGAACTTAGGAACGATACTGCTACCATAACATGCTGACTCAGAACCTGCAATAGCGACTGGAACGATAGGCACATTCAATTCTTTACTCAAGATAGCGAATGTCTCCTTGAACTTTCTCATCGTGTTATCTTTAGAACGTGTTCCTTCTGGGAATATCACGATGTTCTTGCCTTTTTTCAAGACAGCGCACATCTCTTGCAATGACTGACGTACGTTTTTGTTAATATCCATTAAGATAATGTTATTCTTTCTTGCCATAAACTGAGCTATCTTTGACCTCCAGTGTTTTTCTTTAGCGAAGAAGAAAATGTCTTTGTTTTCCTTGCGTGAGAAGTTGTAAGTAATTAAGAAACCGTCGATTGCAGAGCGGTGATTTGCCACGATGATACATGGTGTATTTGGCAATTTCTTGTTACCTCTTACTCTGAAACGATAGCAAATTGAGAACAATATCTTTGTGAAAGTGTATGTAAACCATTGTGTAAAACCTGGTTTTTCCAAATTCACATCAACTTTTGTTGCGAGGATATCTTTCCAAGTTATTGTCGTGGTATTGAAAGAATGTTCGTTTGTTTCAATATATTCTGTGAGTTTTGCCAATGTGGTGAGGTTCTCCATCTGTTCCTCGTTGAGGTTGATACCGAAAGTATTTTCAATATAAGCGAGAAGAGACACTTTACTCAATGAATCCATCGACAAGTCTATTTCAAAGTGGTCGTTTTCGTTAGCGACTTTTTTCGTTTCATCTTCAACGAAAGCCTTTAACATCTTGTAAACCTCGCTCTTGCCTTCCAACGACTCTTGTACTGCCTCTGTCTTAGGTTTATCAACAAGATGAGGAAGAAGGAAACGCTGCACCTTGCCGAGGCGTGTCTTTGGAAGTTCTTCCGACAAGATATGATATTGTTTGATACGTTTGTATTGAGGCTGCTCAGCATTGAACTGCTCCACTTCTTTTTTGATAAGAGCGTCCATCGCATCCAAATCTACTTGTCTCACAGCTACCATATTTGGACGTACTGCAGCGTGTAAAGCATCGCCGTTCAAGAAGATACCGATTTCTTGAACGTAAGTGCTTTCTGCCAAGAACTCTCTTTCAAGAAGCTCTGGATTTATGTTCTTACCGTTTGATGTCACGATAATCTCTTTGATACGGCCTGTGATTTTAAGACCATATTTATCAAGGATACCCATGTCGCCAGTATGAAGCCATCCGTCTTTAATAATCTGCGCTGTCTCTTCTGGTCGTTTATAGTAGCCTTGCATCACGTTATCGCCTTTCACGCAGATTTCGCCGTTTTCAGCAATCTTCACTTCAATATTAGGAAGAAGTTCGCCGGCATAACCTACTTTACGTCTGCCTGGACGAGTGAATGAAATCATAGGAGCTGTCTCTGTCATGCCGTAACCTTCAAGGACATACAAGCCTAATGTCTTCAAAATTGTTGCTGTCTCAACAGAAAGAGCTGCGCCGCCTGATACGAGATATTTCAAGTGACCGCCGAATTTCTTATGCACGCTGCTGAAGATTGTCCTCGACACTGCATCGCTACCGATGAGCTTGGTTATCTTATAGAGAAGACGTGTCACGAATGAAGCGTTTATCTTGCTCATGATACCTTTGACGAGCATATCGTAAAGACGAGGCACGCCGATGATGATGCTTACTTTTCCAGCATTTAAAGTCTTGATGATTGACTCGGCATTCATTGCCTCAGCGATGTGAAGCGTGCCGCCCATATAAAGAGGAGCGACCATACTACCAAGTAGCGGAAGGATGTGATGCAAAGGAAGAAGCACCATCACATTGCTGTCTTCTTGGAAGATAGGCACCTGCTTACTTACAGAATCAACGTTGAACATGACATTTCTGAAAGAAAGCATAACACCCTTAGGATTTCCTGTCGTACCAGATGTGTAGTTAATCAGCATAGTGTCGCTGTCTTTACCCATAGGGATGTCGGTCGCAGGGATGTTAGGGTCGTCAGAAAGAACGACGTCGTTTTTTGTCATAAGGCGAGCGCCTTGGAGATTGATGTCGTTGAACATTTCGAGTTTGTCTTCCGAAATGAAAACGATGTCAGGATGACAGTCGTTGATGACATATTCTATCTCTTTCTTTGTCGACTGCGCGTCCAATGGAACAGCGATGGCTTTGCAACGCATTGTGCCAAGGAAAGCAAAACACCATTCTGGTGAGTTCTGTGCGCAGATTAAAACTTTTTCAGGAACAGATTGTGACGAGAAAGCGTCAGCGTAGATTTGTGAATATCGGAGCAGTTGTTCGTAAGTATATTTGTCATCTTTAAATGTGATGGCAAATTTGTCTCTTTTTGATACTAGCATATTATTAAGTTTTCAATATCTTGCAAAGATAAAAAAAGACAAAAGGCAAATGGCAAATGGCAAAAGTTTTTTTTCAAAAAAAATTAGGAATCGGAAAATCAATCCAACTCCTAACTCCTAATTCCTAACTAACAAGACGCCACAGGGGTGATTCTTTGAGACGCCACAGGGGTGACGTCTCTACAATTCTTCGGTATAATAAACCTTATAATATTTTCCGCGTGCGTCTTCGCCTTGTTCTACATTGTCGCGATTGCCGTCGATGATAATCTGGATTTTATCGTCAAGACGAATGACTCGCTTATAAGAACGCTGCTGTTTCTTGAAGGCGTTGTTTGAAATCATGAATTTATCATCAATCGACAGGTCGTTATCGGCTTCGTAAGATTTTTTGAAGTTATGAAAACTCTCAATGACAGCTGGCTGTTCCATGACTTCATTGGCGAATTCTTCAATATCGAAATTATCTTTCTCCTTAAAGAATTGTAAAGATTTATTAAGTAAATCTATCTGGTCAGCTTTCGTCACTTCAAACTCTTTAGGCAACTCCTGTGTGACAAAATTCTTCGCCATCGCCATGACGTTATGAGTATTGGCATATTCATTCTTACACTGACGAAGATGCAAGAAATCATCTGTCCAATACTGAGCTTCTGTGCCTTTATTGGTGTTATCAACTACGGAAATCGAGTAACCTTCTCCCCCATTGACATTGAAAATCAGGCAGCCTTTGTCGAGCTTCTTTATATTGATGCCTTGTTCGCTTTCGAGTTGGAAGTTATGTTTGTCGCGATGTACTTTCAAAAAAGTGTCTTTATTTTCTGTCTTAAAAAGACCGATGGCATCAACGGTGTTGCTTCCGTGGATGCAGTCTTTGAAGTAAACCGTATAAAACTCGCCGCCTTTGATTTTCGGATGCGAGCTGTTTTCGTAGAGATATTTTGCAAGATTTACAGATTGTTCATACAACTCCGTAGGCTCGTCAAAAATCTTCGATACTGCGCCGTAAACTACATTATATTCCAGTCCGCTGTCGTGATAAAAATGGAAGAACTCGCCCGGAGTGAAGGCGTTCAAGAAAAATTTCGTCAATATATTTTTAATGTCACTGTCAAGAGACACGTTTGATTTCGAGAGGCTGATGCCTTCTTCCGCCGCCTTGTTACCAACAAGATGCAACGACATATGAGATATTGTTGTTTCCATGACGCAAAGATAATTAAAAACTAAGGCTTTTGAACTAAGGCTTTTGAACTTTTTTTAAGACACTGAGTTGCTGAGTCTATAAGTCTGTAAGTCTATGAGTCAGTGTCAGAGTTCAGTGTTCAGAGTTCAGAGTCAGTGTCAGAGTTCTATGTTCAAAAAAAAGCGACCTTAAAGGTCGCTTTTTTATGGTCTCAATCCAGAACCACCTTGTAATGTGATTGTCTCTCCTGTGACGTATGACGCATCGTCGGATGCCAAGAAAACGCACACTCTTCCTATGTCTTGCATCGGGTCGGCGAAGCGTCCTAACGGAATTCCTTGTATCGTCTTAGCGAATAATTCTGGATAGTTTTCTTTCCATTCTTGCAGACTTTCTGTCATTGCCAATGGCGCTACCATATTGACTCTCACGCCGTCAGGTCCCCATTCTGTGGCAGCAACTCTTGAAAGTCCTCTGATGCCTTCTTTAGCAGCGGCGTAAGAACTCTGTCCTGGCTTGCCGAACAGTCCTGCGCCAGAAGCGAAGTTGATGACTGAACCCTTGGTTTCCTTGAGATATGGGAAGGTTTCTCTCATATAGAAAAACGCTGCATATAATCCAGAGTTGATGGCTAAATCAAAATCTTCTTTGGTGTGTTCTATGAGCGATAATCCTGACTTGGAAGCCTGAGCATTATTAATCAATGTGTTGATTTTGCCGAATGTCTCTATTGTCTTGGCAACGACTTCCTTGATACGAGCTTCGTCTGCGCCGTCAGCGACCATCGCCAAAACCTTGACGCCGTATTCTTCCTCGAGTCTTTCCTTGGCGTTCAACAATCTAGTTTCGTTTCTTCCTGTGATGACAAGGTTAGAACCTTCTTTTGCAAAAGCACATGCCAAACCGAAACCAATTCCTTTACCGCCACCTGTGATTATCGTTACATTATCTTGAAGTTTTTTCATAGTTTTTATTGTTATGAGCCTTGGGCTGTGAGCTTCGGGCTGATTTGTAATTTTGTTTTTCATTCATTCATTAACAACGCAAAAATAGAACTATTGTTCGCACAAGTCAAAACGATATTTTAAATAATGTTATCGATTATTTCGATTGAGGTTGTTTTTTCTCTTTTTACCGCAAATATGTAAATAAACAAAGGGACGCAGCAAGCTACGTCCCTACATCGTAAATTATAAACTCCTAACTGATTAAATCCACTTAACCAATGCGAAGTCTTGTCTGTGTGGCAATAATTCGTGGGTTGGATATATTCTGAATGTGTAGTCAAACATACCGGCTTTGTTCAATGGAAGGTTGATGTAATATCTAGCCCAGCCTTCGCCTGCGTCAACGAGTTGAAGTTGTTCAACTTTCATCACCTTGTCGTTGCCGTTCTTGTCCTTAGTACCGAATACAATCTCGATGCCGACATCGCCTCTGTTCAATCCTGGTGTCTTCAATGTGATTTCAGCTACGATAGCGTCACCGAAGTTGAGTGATCTCACACTTGGATCTGGAATCTTAATAGCTTCGACTTCAATCTTATCCCAGTTAGCCTCTACATTCTTCTTCCATGCTGCGATTTCAAATGCTTTTTGATAACGGTTTTCGCGCATCATGTCTGTTCTCTCGATGAGTTTGTTATAATATTGTGCGAAATAATCGTCGAGCATTCTCTTCATTGTGTAATTTGGAGCGATCTGCATCAAGTTGTTCTTCACATACTTAACCCATTGTGTTGGAACGCCGTTTTCATTTCTGTCGAAATACAATGAAACGATTTCGTTTTCGATGAGGTTATATATTGTCTCAGCGTCGAGTTCGTCTTGGTAGCGTTGGTCGCTGTATGTTCTTTCTTCTTGGAGTGCCCAACCTGCTTGAGGACGGAAGCCTTCTGCCCACCATCCGTCGAGGACTGAGAGGTTCAATGTTCCGTTCATGACGGCTTTCTCGCCACTTGTACCAGAAGCTTCGAGAGGACGTGTTGGAGTGTTCATCCAGATGTCAACGCTGCTAGTCAATATCTTACCGAGTTCCATATCGTAGTTATTCAAGAAGATAACTTTGCCTGCGAACTCTTTCTTTCTTGATGTCTCGATAATCATCTTAATCAAATCCTGACCTGCTTTGTCATTAGGGTGAGCCTTACCTGCGAAGAGGAATACAACAGGTTTTTCCGGATTGTTAAGTAATTCTGCAAGACGTTCTATATTGTTGAATAACAAGTGAGCACGTTTGTATGTAGCGAAACGACGAGCGAAACCGATGATGAGAGCGTTTTCGTTGAAGTTTTCTATTGTATTGATAATCAAAGAAGGTGATTCTTGACGACGTTGCATGTCTTCAACGACCTTTACTTTGAGATATTCTGTAAGACGATGCTTCAAGTCTTTCTTGATATTCCATACTGTCTCGTCAGCGACGTTGTTAATCTTTTCCCATACTTTTGTATCTGACTGTACATCAACGTAGTCTTTACCAAGGACTTCTCTATAAAGTCTCTGCCATGAGAAGTCGGTCCATGTTGGGAGGTGAACGCCGTTTGTGACGTAACCGATGTGGTTTTCTTCTGCGAAGTAACCTGGCCACATTTGTTGGAACATCTCTCTTGAGACACGGCCGTGAATCTTACTTACGCCATTGACTTCCTGGCTGAGGTTTGTTGCCAAGACGCTCATAGAGAATTTCTCGTATGGGTCGTTGTGACGAATCTTACCGAGGTTCATAAAGTCGTTCCAGCTAATGTTCATACGACCTGGATAATGAGAGAGATAAGTTCTCATGAGGTGTTCTTCGAATACGTCGTGACCTGCAGGAACTGGTGTGTGTGTTGTGAATAATGTTGATGTTCTGACCAATTCCTTAGCGACGTCGAAGTCAAGGTTATGACGTGTGATATATACGCTTAATCTTTCCAATCCGCAGAATGCAGCGTGACCTTCATTGCAGTGATATACTGTAGGTTTAAGGTTGATTCTGTCCATCAATCTGATACCGCCGATACCGAGGAACATCTCTTGTTTGATACGCATTTCGCTGTCGCCGCCATAGAGTTTTCCTGTGATGCCTCTGTCTTCTGCTGAGTTTTCATCGATGTCTGTATCAAGGAGATACAAGCTGATGCGACCTACTGGAACGCGCCATGCCTTAGCGTAGACTGTACGACCAGGGAATGCGATATTGATGATGACTTCTTCTCCGTTTTCATCGCGAACGATTTCCATTGGAAGTGTTGAGAAGTTTTGTGGGATATATTCTGAGAGCTGCTCGCCCCATACAGAAAGGTCTTGTGCGAAGTATCCGTAACGGTATAAGAGACCGATAGCCACCATGTTAGCATTAGAGTCGGAAGCTTGTTTGAGGTAGTCGCCTGCCAAGATACCGAGACCGCCAGAATATATTTTAAGGCTCTTTGTCAAGCCGTACTCCATGCTGAAGTAAGCGATAGTATGGTCGTCAGCAGGTTTAGCAGACATATATTCTTTAAAACGAGCGTAAGTAGAATTCAACTTTTCGATGAATGCCTTGTCGTTTTCCAATGCCTCGATTTGTGCCTTTGACAAGTTCTTCATCAAAGCTATTGGGTTGTGTTCCACAGCTTTCCATGCTTGTGGGTCTATTGAAGAGAACAATTCTGTTGCGTCGACGTCCCAGCACCACCAGAGGTTTTGTGAGATTTCTTGCAACTTCTGCATATCTTCTGAATAAACTGGTTCTACGATGATTCTCTTCCAGTTAGGTGTGTCTTGCTTTTGGTAATTAAAGTTTCTCAAAATCTCGTTATATTTTTTTGTTTGTTTCAAATAATCACGACCGCGCAATTTATCCAAAGCGATGTCGTATGCTTCTAAATAATTGTCGATGAGTTCATTCCATTCGAATTTCTTAACCAAATCCAAAGCGTTTTTCTTCACAGCTGCGATTTGTTTTTCATCTTTTGAAGTGAAACTCAAAATTATCTTGACGATATCGTCTGTCACTGTTGCGCCGTTGCCTTCTTCACGATGAACGATAGCGACTGACTCATGATCAAATTTCTCATCTTGGATGTAACGACCGAAACCTGCAAGGTCTGTTGTTATCGTTGGAATGCCGTGAGCGATGCTTTCCATTGGTGTGTAACCCCATGGTTCATAATATGATGGGAATACAGAAAGGTCGAATGCTGATAAGAAATCGTTGTAGTTGATATTGAATACGCCGTCATTGCCGTTGAGGTATGAAGGAACGAAGATAACTTTCACCTTATCGCCTTCGTTATTTTGCAATCTGTTTTCTCTCAAAGAGTTAAGAACAGCATCGTATTCATAATCGAAGATGTGATGTGTACATGGAAGTTCTGTGTGACCTTCGACAGCTTTCTTGCCTTCGAGACGATATTGTAATTCTTTGTAGATACCTGAAATGTTAGCTGGCACTGCTATGACAGCGACGACTTCTTTATTAAGGTTTTGGTCTTTGTTAAGCTTACCTAAAGCATTGATGAACAAGTCGATGCCTTTATTTTTAAATTCATATCTTCCACTGTTGATGATGAAGAAAGCGTCATCAGATGTCTTTGTTCCAGAAAGAGTTTCGAGTACGCTCAAAATCTTTTCTCTTGAAGTTTTTCTCTTTTCTGATGCTGTCTTTTCATCGAGGATATATGATTCGTTGATGCCGTTTATTGTGATGACATCTGGTTCGCGTTGTAAGAATTGCTTGCATTCTTCTGCTGTCACTTCACTCACTGTTGTAAACACGTCAGCGTTTTGTGCTGCGTTATATTCCATTGACTGTTGTGAAGTTATGTTAAATCTATTTGCCATTGCAGCTGGCTCGAATGTAGCTAAATCGTTATAGAGTGCGAGACCGTTGCCACTTATTGCGCGACCGAGATATGTTGCGTGTGTTGTGAATGCAGTTGCGATTTGAGGGCATTTTTCTTTAAGATAAAGAACGCCAGCGCCAGTCATCCATTCATGGAAATGAGCGACGATGTTGTCATCGCTTTCTATGTTCCATTTTATGAAGCTTTCAATCACCTGACCTGCAGCGTAACCAAAGAGGACTGGGTCGATGTAATCCCACTGACCGCGGAGTGAATCGAGGCGATATTGTTCCCAGAGATGTGCCAATATCTCGTTTTTCTGAGGATATAAAGTTGTATAGTCAACTAAAATTGCCAAAGGTTTGCTGTTGAGTTTCCAGCGTCCGATTCTTACTTTAAGACCTTGTTCCAAAGCCTTCTCACGCCATTCTGAGAATAAAGTTGTATCTTCAACGAAATATAAAGTCTCGTGTGATTCCTTAACCACATCGGGACCTATGGTTATGTAATTATCACCTATTTCCTGCTTTACTTCATCTGCCTTTGTCGATAACACAGTGTAGATTCCACCAACCATGTTACAGACTTCCCAACTCGTTTCAAAAAGATAATTTGGAGTTTTCATTAAATTCTACTAGTTAATTATATATATATTAATTATCATCTACACATATAACAATATCAACTTATAAAAGTTTATAAGTCAATATGTTATAAATATTACAGACTGAAAATCAGAGTTTTTACACTCTTTGCAAAGATAATAAAAGACAAATGACAAATGACAAATGACAAAAGATTTTTTTGAAAAAAAATTAAAGATTTTAACAATTATATTATTCTGATAATTCTGAAATTGACTAATTACAAAGGGACGCCAAATGACGCCCCCTATATTTTTTAAACTAAAGTTAATAGCCAACGGTCAACGGTCAACAGTCAATAGTTAATAGTTAATAGTCAACAGTCAACAGCCTTAGTCCTTCTTCGATACTCTTTCGTTAAAATCTGTTAAGATATTCATGTAATTGATATAATAATCGTATGGAGATACATTACTATATTTTGTACATAATCCGCTGAAATGATGTGCGTCTTGAAGTGCGTTCCAATCACGAATGACATCTTCATCTTTAGAACGTTTCACCTTATTAGCGCATGAATATAATGTCTGCAAAGCATCATCTTGAAGGTCGTTGCCCATCCATATTGAAAGGTCACGCTCCTCGCCCATCATTGACAAAGGAACTGGCGCGTCAATCATACCGACAGTCTGCAACTTATCTGTCATTTCTGATGGTTTTGCGTATTCAATATCACTATTATTGAAAATAGCTTCAGGAAGATATTTCATGAAATCCATAATGCCTGTTGAAGCGTCCAACTTATCTCCGAATGTGTCGTAATTGATGCAAATATTAACAACTTCATCATCGTTGGTTTCTTTAAGTTTTTCAACAAATGTTTCTGTTGTAATATTCTCATTTGCAAAACGTAATGTGAGGTCATCACTGAGGTTATAATTACGCAACAACACTCTCAACTTAGGATTTATAGAGTTGGCGTACATATAGTTAGGACTCTTCCATCCGAGAACGTGTTTTGCGCCTTCGGTAAGCATGAGGTTAAATCCCATCTCTGCCACGTCTGCGCCTATTTCATTTGAATAAACCAATTCTGTATTGACGAACGTCTTTGGCGTCACACCGAATGTCTCTTTCATTAACTTTTTATGCTCAGCGACTTGTTTCTTAAACACATCCAAATTGTGCAATGATGCCAATGAATGTCCGCAGGTACCGGCAAGGACTTCAACGTTGCCTGTCTTGACAAGTGCCTTGAAGCTTTCCAAAGCATCTGGAGCGTACTGCTGCATCTGCTCTATCGCCTGTCCAGAGAAATAGAAAGCATATTTAACTTTGTCGCCATAACGTTTTATCTGATCCATAAGAATCTCATTCATCGGAAGATAGCAACGGTCAGCACGACGACGCATCTCTGTTCTGTTTCTGTATTCGTCATTATAAAAATGTCTCTTTCCTACGTCAAAGAAACGATAAGTACGCAAGTTATATGGTTGGTGCACTTGGAAGTAAAAACAGATCGACTTACTCATAATGTATATTTTTTTATTTCTTTAAATTAATTGCTTTTTCATAAACATCTTTAATCTTCTTTGAAGCGAACTCCCATTTCAGGTTATCGACTTCTTCCTTGCCGGCTTTCTTGAAATGCTCGCTGAGTTTTGGATAATGACAGAGTCCGTAGATAGAATCCGCGAGTCCGTTGATGTCCCAGAAGTCGACTTTAAGCACATTTTCAAGGACTTCAGAAACGCCAGACTGTTTTGAAATCACGCAAGGAACATCGAGGCGCATTGCTTCGAGAGGCACGATACCGAAAGGTTCTGATATTGAAGGCATCACGAAGACATCAGACATCGCAAACATCTGGTCGACGTCGTTGCCTTTAAGGAATCCTGTGAAGTGGAAGTTTGCGCCCATTTTCAGCTGTGCCACACGGCGAATCATCTTAGGAAGAAGGTCGCCAGTACCAGCCATCACGAAGTGAATCGTTGGGTCGTATTGCAAAATCTTATGCGCTGCTTCAACGAAGTATTCTGGTCCTTTCTGATAAGTGATACGTCCGAGGAAAGTGACGACTTTATTCTTCAGACCGCAGGTCTCATATTCAGAACGTTTTTTGTCGTTTGGTTCAACGGCATTATGCACAGTGATGACTTTATCTGGATTGATGCCGTATTTCTCGACTACGATTTTTCTTGTCAAGTCGCTGACGGTGATGACGATGTCGGCAGCTTCCATACCGCGACGCTCAATAGAATAAACGAGAGTGTTGATATTCTCGCCAGAGCGGTCAAATTCTGTCGCGTGCATGTGAACTACGAGAGGTTTTCCTGTCGTCTCTTTTGCGGCGATGCCAGCGGAATATGTAAGCCAGTCGTGAGCGTGAATCACATCGAATTCGTCTTTATGTTCTAAAGCGAGAGAAGAACCGATGAGAGCATAACGCGATACCTCTTCCATAAGGTTTGCGCCATATTTTCCAGAGAACTCATAACGCGGCATAAAGACTGGACTTTGGAAATGATTCGAAGCTCGCTGTTCCTCAACGATTTGTTCAAAGCGTTCAGGTCCAACGTATGGAATTATGTTAGAACCGATTTCCATATATTGAACCCTATCCCAATAGGATCTATCTTTTTCATTATCAATATTGACAGTCACATCGCTTGCATTAAGGAGACGTACGTTAGTCTCATCTTCGTCGCCATGAGCCTTTGGAACCACGAAAAGGACATCGACGCCGTTCTTGGCGAGACCTTTTGTCATTCCGAAACAAGCCGTGCCGAGACCTCCAGTGATATGAGGAGGAAATTCCCAGCCAAACATCAACACTTTCATAATCTTATTTTTTCAATCCGTCAATAACATACTTTAAATATAACAAGGCAGCCACGCTTGTCGACTGTGAGATACAACCTCTTGACTCGTGAGGCGGATTGCCGTCATAAATCTCGGAAATCGTACCGATGCCATTTTCTGCGATAACATCTTCAAATGAGTTGTACAAATCCTCGAGATAAGGCAAGGATGTCTTTCCATAAAGAGATAACGCAGCATCAGTATAAGGCATTATAAGCCATGGGAATACCGTTCCGTTGTGATATGCAGTCTCTCTTTCTCTGTGATTGCCGATAGTCACTTCTCTATAAAACTCAGAGCGTGGCGACAATGAGCGTAAGCCTCTGTTTGTCAATAATTCAGAACGAGTGATATCGAAAATCTTCTTCTTCAACTCATCATTAAGCGGACAATAAGGCAATGATATAGCAATCAACATATTTGGGCGTACCATATCATTTTTCTCATCATCATTTATATAATCGTAAAAGACACCATTTTGTTCATTATAGAAACATTTTGTAAATGATTCTTTAATATTATCAGCAACATCGTTCCATTTCTTCAAGTCAGGATTTTTCTTGTCGGCTTCGTTCAAGAGTTCGACGGCATAACGCAATGCGTTGTACCACAAAGCGTTTATTTCTATATCGAGACCTGTTCTTGGAGTATAAGGTTTTCCTTCGCAGAACACATTCATCCATGTGAGAGCGAGGTCTTCATTGCCGGCATAAAGAAGTCCGTTTTCCAATGTCTTCACATTGAAGTCAGTTCCTTCAATGAAAGCATTTAAAATCTTAGACATCACTTCGCCGTAATCTTTCCATATCGACTTCTTCGTCGCACCGAGCATGCTTTCGTATTTCTGAAGCACGAGGAACAGCCAAAGTGGAGAGTCGACTGCTGTATAATATAAAGATTTCTGATAATATCTATTTGAGAAGAAAGGACCTTGCATAGTATCGATGAGATACTTCAGAAGTTCCTTGAAAGTCTTCTTGTCGCCTGCCGTAAGGACGAGACCAGGAATTGAGAGAAGAGTGTCGCGGCCGCAGCTTCCAAACCAAGGGAATCCGGCGAACATACGAGTTCCGTCTTTCTCTCTGATGATAAATTGCTGCGCTGAGTTTTGCAGACAGTGTTCGAAACTGTCGCGAGGAATTCTTGACTCTAGCAAAGAATCAAACTGACGTTTGAATGTAGCAGGACTTTTCTCTTCAAGACCAGCAGAGACGATGATTGACTCGCCTTCTTTCAAGTTCACATCAAAGAAACCTGGTACATAGAGGTCCTCGACTGCGTCGTAGCCGCGTTCAAATTCTCTGATATAAAAGTTATTGTAGTACCAAAGAGGTGCGTGAGTATATTCTGTGCTCTTTGAAATCTGGAGACATAGAGAATCATAGTTTTCATACATCTGCCACGACGCGCCATTCTTTAAAGGAACATATTTTCGATTAGCGTCGTAGTTTTCGTGTGTCAGACTATGGACATTGCGGAATGCCAAAAAAGGCTGCAGACGCAACGTAATAGGCTGAGCGGCTTCAATAACATTATACCTTATGTATATACGGTTTTCGTTATCTGCGAAGATATATTCTTTTGTGATTTTAGTTCCCCCTACTCTATATAATAACGTAGGTATTGGTTCAGCGGAGAAACCTCTGAGATATTTATGTCCGTGAGGCATAATGGTGCCGTCTTCATACTGATGGACGCCAAAATGAAACTCCTCCTTATTTATAATGACTGTCTCGTCGATAGACGAAAGCAAGACGTGATTGTATTTGTCGAGTTGAGGTTGCGGCACTACCAGCAGTCCGTGATACTTTCTGGTGTTGCAACCTATTATAGTAGTATTGCAGAAGGCGCCTGATCTATTTGAACGTAAAATTTCCTTGTTCATAGTAAATTCAAGGTTCACCAAATGCTGCTTATCAAAAGAAATATATGCCATCTTTTTAGAATTTCATTATTTTTATAGTCTTGCAAATTTATTTTTTTTGTAATAAAAAAACAAATATTTTGATAGTTAATTTTTCATTTTTTGAAAACTATTAACTATTAACTATTAGCTATTAACTATTAACTATTAACTATTGACCGTTGTCTGTTGTCTGTTGTCTGTTGACCATTAACTATAAAATAAAAAAGGTCGGATAATTCTCCGACCTTTTTTGTTGATATTTAAAACTCTATAGTTTCAATCATTTAACAACGATTCTTCTGATAACGAACTCGTCGTTTGAAAGCATTCTTACGATGTAAGAACCTTTTGCAAATGCTGTTACATCAATCATTGTTTCTTCTTGATTTACGTCTTCTGAATAAACAAGTTTGCCGTCGATTGAGAAGATCATCAAGCTTTCAATATCGCTGTTTGATTTTATTCTTACATATTCACTTGCTGGGTTTGGATATATTTCGAATACAGTTTCAAGTTCAGAGATACTATCGCCATCATCTTCGCCAGTATTTTCATCTATAACGATGAATTCAACTTTTACCACTTCACCCCAGACGTCATCAGCATTCTTAGCTTGTGCAATAACATAATATTCAACATTTGGTTCTACCATCAACTCTTCCACTGTAACGTCTTCAAGATAATCCTCGTTTTCATTGAGTCTTTGCATTACAGCATCTTCACCGATTGAATCAGCGACTGCTTTTTCAATGATGATATAACGATAAGCCACAGTATTTTCGTTTGGTGTTATAACCAAAACTGATGTTTCTGTAAATTCTTCAACAGTTACTGTCAATGCAGCTTCACCAGCGACTCTGACAACGAATTCAACCTTTGTCATTTCGCCAAAGTTGCCGTCAGCGTTCTTACCTTGTGCTATGACATAGTATTCTACATTTGATTCAACTGTATATGTCCATACGTCAACTGCATCAAGTTCGTTTGCAGATTCAAGTTTTTGCATCAAAGTTTCTGCATCCATTGCGTCAGCTTCTGCTTTTGTTATCACGATATACTTATAAGAAACTGTATTTTCGTTTGGTGTTGCTGTAACTTCAACTGATGTTTCTGAAACTTCTTTAACCTCGATTGCTACTGCTGCAGGACCAGCCTCTTCAAATATATATTCAACTATTGTAACTGCACCCCACATATCATCAGCGTTCTTAGCTCTTGCCACGATATAGTATGCTACATTTGGCTCAACCACCAATTCTCTAATCTTAACACCTTCAAGGTATTCTTCGTTTTCATCGAGTTTTGCCATCAAAGCATCTTCACTCATTTCGTCTGCTTCTGCCTTTGTTATAACGATATACTTATAAGAAACTGCATCTTCGTTTGGTGTCATAACAAAAATTGATGTTTCTGACAATTCCATAACTTCGACTGTTACTGTTGCAGGACCAGCGACAACAAACTCAACTTTTGTGATTTCGCTTAATCTTCCATCAGCGTTCTTAGCTTGTGCAATAACGTAGTATTCAACATTTGATTTAACAGTATATGTATATACGTCAACGCCTGTGAATTCATTTGCTTCTGCAAGTTTTTGCAACAATGCATCTTCATCCATTGCGTCAGCTTCTGCTTTTTCTATAACGATATATTCATATGATACTGTATTTTCATTTGGTGTTGCTGTTACTGTAACTGTTGTTTCTGTAACTTTTTCAACTGCGATAGCGACTGCTGCTGGACCTGCTACAACGAATTCATATTTTGTAACTTCGCCCCATTCACCGTCTCTATTCTTACCTTGTGCAACTACGTAATATGCAACATTTGATTCAACTGTCATTGTATATACGTCTGCAACGCTGTCGAGGTAATTTTCATTTTCAATGAGTTTTTGCATCAAAGCATCTTCACCCATTGCATCAGCTTCTGCTTTTGTCACAATGATGTAGTGATATAAAATAGTGTTTTCGTTTGGTGTTGCAGTGATTGTAACTGTTGTTTCATTTAATTTTTCAACATCGATATCAACTTCTGAAACGCCTGCTTCTACCTTTGTCTTTACAACTAATGTATTAACTGCACCTGCATTACCTTCTATGTCGATTGGGAGAGCATAGATTGTATAGTTTGTATTTGACATCAGATTTTCCCATGTATGAGCATAAGATTCTGATTTAAGTTCACCATTTGCCATGATGTATTCTGCATCTACTATTTCTGTTGCATCAGCAATCAAGAAATAATATTGATCGCAATCTGCATTTGGTGCGAATGATGCTGAAATTGAATATGTCAAGACTTCGCCTTTTGTGATTTCAACTTGTGGAGCAAGTGCTTTTGTTGTAACAGTGATAGTCTTAACTTCGCCATAGAATCCATCAGCGTCAACTGGAAGAGCATAGATTGTATATGCTGTGTTTGATGTCAAGTCTTCAAATGTTGTTGTATATAATTCAGTTTGTTTTTCACCATTTGCCTTGATATATTCTGCATCTACTGTTTCTGTAGAAATCAAGAAGTAATATTCAACGCAGTCTGCGTTTGGAGTGAATGTAGCAGTGATTGATTTTGCTGAGAAGTTACCTCTTTCGATGTCAACTTGAGGAACGAAAGCTTGAGTTTTGACAGCAAGTGTTGCCAATGCGCCTTCAGTGCCTTCTACGTCGATTGGGAGTGCGTAGATCACGTAATCTGTGTTAGAGATCAAGTCTTCAAATGTTGTTGCGAAAGTTTCAGTTTTAACTTCACCATTTTCTTTAACGTATGCTGCGTCAACTGTTTCTGTTGCTTTTGCAATCAAGAAGTAATATTCAACGCAGTCGGCATTTGGAGTGAATGTTGCTTCTACTGATTTTGTAGCGACTTCACCTTGTGCGATTTCAATTTGTGGTGCGAGAGCTTTTGTTGTAACTGTGACAGACTTGATTTCACCATTGAAACCGTCAACGTCAACTGGAAGAGCGTAGATTACATAAGCAGTATTTGATGTCAAACCTTCAAATGTTGTTGTATATGTTTCAGTTTGATTTTCACCGTTTGCTTTGATATAAGCAGCGTCAACTGTTTCTGTAGCGAGAGCAACCAAGAAGTAATATTGAGCGCAGTCGCCATTTGGAGTGAATGTTGCTGTTATTGTCTTAGCTGTGAAGTTATCTCTTGTTATTTCAACTTGAGGAGCGAAAGCTTGTGTTTTAACAGCGAGTGTTGCCAATGTTCCTTCTTTACCTTCGACATCAACAGGAAGAGCGTAGATTACGTAATCTGTATTAGAGATTAAGTTTTCAAATGTCTTTGTAAATGTTGCAGTTTGATTTTCACCATTTGCCTTGACGTATGCTGCGTCTACTGTTTCTGTTGCATTAGCAATCAAGTAGTAATATTGAGCGCAGTCGGCATTTGGAGTGAATGTTGCTTCAATTGATTTTGTTGCGACATTACCTTTTGCGATTGTGATTTGAGGAACAAGAGCGACAGTCTTAAGTGTTGCTGATGCCATTTCGCCTTCAACGCCGTCTGAAGTAAGAGGAAGTGCGTAGACTTTATATTCTGTGTAAGATGTTAAGTTTTCGAATGTTGCTGTGAATGATCCAGATTTTGCTTGACCGTTAGCTTTTACGTATGCTGCGTCGACACTTTGTGTTGCAGGAGCGATTACGAAATAATAATTTGCACAGTCTACATTTGGAGTGAATGTAGCGCTTGCTGATTTAGCCAAGACATCACCCAAAGCGATTTCAACTTGTGGAACTGGAACGTAAGGGAAATTGATAACGATATCTCTTTCGTTTGAAACCATTGGATAGTTTGTAGAAACGACTCTTACTTTATATGTGCCGTTTTTCAAATCAGCAGGAAGAACGCCGTTTATTGTACCATTTACGTTTGTTGTAACACGACCTAATTCAATAGGATTTGCGAAGCTGCCGCTAGCATCTGAAAGCTGAGCAATGACTTCATTGTCTGATTTGTTAATATTGTAAACAGACATTGAACCATCCAAAGTGAAAGGAACTTCTATATTAAGATTTGTACCATCGAATTCTGTCTGTGCCAACAACTCCATATTTAATGTTGGATTATAGATAAGACAGATGTCATCAACATAAAGTTCATCGCCATTAGAACCACCGCCTGGAGTTTTATTTGTATTAAACGTTGTAAGGATGTATCTTGGGTCATTATTAGAACCTTTTGTAAAAGGAATTGACATTCTTTTCCAAACGACAGCCGATGTACTAGTAGCTGCGATTTCTACGTTTGCAGTTGCACAAACCATATTTGCTGGTGAATCACCACTCTTAGCAAGCTGTTTCAAATCTGTATCACCATGGATTGTTGTAGTAATCCTAGCATTACCTTTGCTAGCATCTTTAGGTTTAAAAGCGACCCATACTGTCAATGAGTCTGGTATGGTTGTAAATTGTGTATTAAAATTAGCATCTGATCTTTTTGTAAAATTATAATTAGCATCATTATTTGCGGTTGTACTACCTGCATAAATTTGACCATTGGTCATATTACCATTAGCAACTATAGTCGTAATTATAAGGTTTCTACTTTTAGAGAAAACACGAGCACTATAGGAACCTGCTGTACCAGGACGTTTTTCTGTTGACTTTGAAAGTTGATCTTGCAAATACTTTTTCAAATCTCCAACTAAAAATCCTCCATTACCGCCATCAGCAGTCATAAATGAGTTCCAGTTTTTAGGTTCCTCACTAGAATCCTTCACTGTTTCCCATTCTTCAAAGGTATAGTTGCTAAATTGTTGTCCGTAAGGAGGTGTTTGTGCTGTTGCCTTAACAACGAGATTTTGAGGATTGTAATAACGTTCTAAGATTTCATTAAATGTTGGAATCTGAGCGTTGGCGGTAAAACCAAATGCCAACATTGTCAAAAACAGAAATGCAAATTTCTTTGCCACTGCTTTACTTGATTGTTTTGTAAAAAATTTCATACTTTATAATTTAGTTAAACAATATTGCATATCTATGCGTTTAGTCCCTTTTTAGGAACCTGCAAAAATACATTTTTTATTAAAACGAATTTCATTTTTTCAACGAAACTCGCCTTATTATCACGATTTAAAAGATGTATTTTTTTCAAAATATTTGTATTTATTGGTATTTTAAGACATCACATAAAATTTATTTTTTAATTTCGCACAGGAATGAGTCTATGAGTCTATGAGTCTATGAGTCTATGAGATTAGTTTAAATATGAGTAATATGGGAATACAAGATTATAAGTTGTTTCATTGTCGTGTAGGTTTTAAGGTTTTAGCGTTATTGCCGATACTCACTGCGTGTAACGACAAGCCGCAGAAACCGATGAATATCTTATTCATCATGTCTGACGACCATTCGTATCAGACCATCAGCGCGTACGACACTTCGTTTATCCGCACTCCTAATATAGACCGAATCGCCAACGAAGGCGCGCTTTTCAACAACAGTTTCGTAGCGAACTCCATCAGCGCGCCTTCCCGGGCTTGTCTTCTTACCGGAAAACACAGCCTCGCCAATGGTTTCACAGACAACAGCTGTACCTTCGACGGAAGTCAGCAGACTTTTCCGAAACTCATTCAAGACAAATACGAGACTGCCATCATAGGCAAATGGCATCTCAACTCCGACCCTACTGGATTCAACTATTGGGATATATTAATAGGTCAAGGCGATTACTACAACCCTACCTTCATCCGCAATGGCGAAAAGATACAACGTGAAGGCTACACCACTAACATCACAACAGACGTCGCTCTGGAATGGCTGGAAAACGAACGTAATAAAGAAAAACCATTTTGTCTCTTACTACATCACAAGGCACCACATCGCACATGGATGCCCGACACCTGCGACTTGAAACTTTTCAAAGACAGCGAATTTCCATTACCTGAGACATTCTACGACAACTACGAAGATCGCCTCGCAGCAAAGGAAAACAAGATGTCGATAAGCAAAGACATGGATTTGGTCTACGACCTTAAACTAGCAGATAAAGACAGTCTTATCCACAGTCGCCCCGACTTGGAAGGTTGGGGACGTTGGATGTATAACAATATGAATCCCGAACAGAAGAAAGCATGGGACGCTCATTATGATATAGTCATTGAAAAGTTCAAAGAATCAAACCTTTCTGGAGAAGAACTCGACAAATGGAAATATCAGCAATACATGCGCGACTATCTTCGCGTGATAACATCTATTGACCGTAACGTTGGTCGCGTCTTGGATTATCTTGAAGATGAAGGACTTTTAGAAAACACTCTTGTCGTCTACACATCTGACCAAGGTTTCTACATGGGAGAACACGGATGGTTCGATAAACGATGGATGTACGAAGAGTCATTCAGGACACCTTTATTAATACGTTATCCTGGCGGCGTGAAAGGTGAGATAAACGAGATGGTTCAGAACATCGACTACGCTCCTACCTTCCTAGAACTGGCAGGTGTAGAAATCCCTGATGACATACACGGATGTTCTTTCTTACCTTTGTTAAAAGGTGAAAAATACGAAGCAAATCGCGATGGAATTTATTACCATTACTACGAATTCCCTGACGAACATAACGTAAAACCACATCTTGGAATACGCACCGATACACTTAAACTCATTCATTTCTATGAAGATGACATCTGGGAACTCTACGACCTTCGCCACGATAAAAACGAAATCAATAATATCTACGGACACGAAGGGACCGAAGAAATAACAAAGGAATTGAAGGAGAAGTTAAAGAAACTCCAAGAACAATACGGTGAGATTTAGTTTTCTCGTATATTTCTCCTTTCTCCACGAATCTCTCGTATCTGCACGGATTTTTCACCACATAAAATCATTCGTGTGATACTCGTGATCCGTGGAGGTTTTTCTTTTCTCCACGGACATCTCGTATCTGCACATATTTTTTCATAACCTCAAAACATTCGTGTGATACTCGTGATACGTGGAGGTTTTTCTTTTCTCCACGAATCTCTCGTATCTGCACGTATTTTTTTTCACAACCTCAAAACATTCGTGTGATACTCGTGATACGTGGAGATATCATCTAAGAACTCGATAACCATTTTTAAAATCACTAACATTGAAATTTACCAACAAACCCACAGGTTTATCAAGCAATCTCATATATGTTCTTAACTGCTTAAAATGAACCGGTTGCAGTGTCTCAACCGATTTCAACTCCACAATCAATGTATCTTCAACAATAAGATCCAAACGAAGTTCTGAATTTATCACCTCTTCTTTGTATATTATTTCTACAGGGATATGCGATTCCACATATAAATCTCTTAAAGAAAGTTCATGAAACAGAGCTTTCTCATAAACACTTTCCAACAAACCTGGTCCCAGTGTGTTGTACACTTCCATTGAGGCACCAATGGTTTCATAAATCAATTTATCAATAATCATATCTTTGGTTTTTAATTCCACGTATTCTTCACCTTTCTCCACGAATCTCTCGTATCTGCACGTATTTTTTTCACAACCTCAAAACATTCGTGTGATACTCGTGATACGTGGAGGTTTTTCTTTACAAAGATACTATTATAAGCATTAAATGTCAAGAACTTTTTTCTTAAAAATTATTAAGAAACAATGAGTTATAAACCTTATCTCAACATTATCCCTTGTCATTTTTAACAACTTTAGTTATTTTATTTTAACAAAACCTTTATTTCATTTTTTTGTTTGATGAGAAAAAACAGAATTATGAAAAGTCAACAGTCAACAGACAACGGTCAACAATCTTCGTCCACATCTCTAGTCTTTGGACTTTTATCATTAGTCTTATTATTTCTTTTTCCCCTACGAAGTTCTGCCCAAAAAGAAATAGATTTGGAGATTTCCATCCCTGAGAAATGGCAGATCGACACCATCTATCTTAACAACGACATCACGGATTACGACTGGTGGACAAGATTCAAAGACTCCACCTTGGATTCTTTAATGGCTGTCGCTTTAAGCAACAACTACAACCTGCAATCCATCGAAGCAACATTAGAAAAATCAAGGTTACTTTACCAGCAGTCTAAATCTGCGTTTTATCCAAGTTTAAGTCTTGACGCTCAATACGATTTGAGCGAAACAAGTTTGAATTATTACGAAGAGACAAGCAGCGACCAATATCGCACCAATGGCTACCTAAACGCTGGTCTCAATGCGAGTTGGGAAATCGATGTCTTTGGCAAAAACAGAAACATTGTCAGATCTAACAAGAAATCCTATCTTGCGACGGAAGCTTCCTATCAAGATGCGATTTTAAATCTATGCGCTCAAGTCGCTACTGTGTATTTCAACCTGCGTTCTTATCAGCAGCAGCTCATCGTTGCAAATCAGAACATCGCTTCAGAGAAAAACATACTTGACATCACCATCGCGCGTTACGAGTCTGGTCTCGGAACACAACTAGACGTGTCTCAGGCTAAGTCTGTTTATTATAACACCTTAGCCACGATTCCAAGATTAGACGCTTACATCACACAATGTGTCAACAACTTGGCTATTCTATTAGGGACATATCCTTCTAATTTAAAAGACAGTTTCAATGATATTAGCGAACTCCCAAGTATCAGACATATCGTCAATGTCGGTATTCCTGCCGATGTGATAAGAAATCGTCCTGACGTACGACAAGCCGAGTTAAATATCGAGGCTCAAGCTGCTAGCATCGGCGCTACTAAAGCCGACTTCTATCCAAAATTCAAGATAACTGGCAGTTTCGGTTATCTCTCTCACGATTTAGAGAAATTTTTCAATAATGAAAGTATGATGTTTCAACTGACACCATCTATCTCGTGGAATCTATTTTCTGGAATGGAAGTCAGGAAATCTGTTCAGATGGCAGAAATCGCCCTTGACGAAAGTATCGACAATTATAACAATGTGATTTTGAATGCCATTCAAGAAGTGGAAACAGAAATGAGCAATTATGCTAATGCTTTAAAAACCATCGAAATGGGACAACAAGTCGTGGAACAAGGTAACAAGACTTTAGAACTCTCCATCGACTTATACAAAAGAGGTCTCGGCACTTTCACCAACGTACTCGATGCTCAACGTACCGTTCTCTCCGACCAGAATTACTTGGTAAACGCTTGGAATTCAGCACTGCTCGCCTTGGTAAGATTATATACAGCCTTAGGAGGTTCCTTGTAAGGTTGAGAGTTTATAGTTTATAGTTTAAAGATTAAATTCAAAATATATGAAAACAAATAAATTTATATCATTAGCAATCATCGTTTTAGCAACGATGACTCTTTTCTTTTCGTGCAAAGGAAAGTCTAATAAAGACAATAATAATCCCATTCCTAAAGTAAGTGTTTCAAGACCTTATGTAATGCCTATTGTCTTACATAAAGATTATCCCGGATATTTATTATCCAATAACATCGTAGATGTCGTCGGACGCGTAAGCGGTTATGTTACACTGCAAAACTTCAGTTCCGGACAATATATCAACGAAGGAGATTTGCTTTATATCATAGAACCAACGGTTTATGAAAATGAAGTAAAGAAAGCCGAAGCAAATTTGAAGTCGGCACAAGCGTCGTTAGATTATTACAAAAACAACTACCAAAGAATGTTGGAGGCTTCAAAAAGTGACGCCATCAGTCAAATCGACTTGATACAGGCGGAGACTAATGTGCGCACTGCTGATGCCAACGTACAGACTGCAGAAGCCAACTTAAAAACAGCTCAGAACACATTGAGTTACTGTTATGTAAAAGCTCCAATTTCAGGAGTCCTCACCACGAGCGGCGCTGGCGAAGGCGAATATGTCTCCGGCAGCGACGGCAACCCTTTCAAACTCACTACGATATACAACAACGACCCAATCTATGCTTATTTCAACATCGAAGACAATCAATATCTTATGATAAGAATGTCATCACAGAACTGGGAAAACTCCTTACCCGAAAAAGTCTATGTCAATATGCAAGAAGGCGACTTCCCTCCTATCAAGGCGACACCTAATTATATATCGCCATTCGTCAATCTTAAAACTGGAACTCTCACATTACGAGCACTTTTTGAGAACTCAAAATACGACCTCAAAAGCGGTATGTATTGCACCGTTTCACTTCCTTACGGAGAAGAAGACAATGCAATTTTAATACCTGACGCCTCAACTGGAACTGACCAGTTAGGAAGATACATTTATATTGTAAATGAAGATAACATCGTATCTTACAGACATATAGAAGTCGGAGAGATTATCAACGACAGTCTCATTCATGTCAAATCTGGATTGTCGCCAGACGAAAAATTCGTCACGAAAGCTTTGTTAAAAGTACGTTCAGGAATGAAAGTCGAACCTATTAATAATTGAAGCTATGATTTCTAAATACTTTATCGACAGACCGATTTTTTCTACCGTCATCGCCATCGTCATCGTCATCGCTGGATTGGTGACATTGAGAACTTTACCCGTAGCTCAATATCCCGACATCACGCCTCCAACCGTCATGGTATCATCATTTTATCCTGGAGCAAGCGCTGAGACCGTAGCGCAAACCGTAGGCGTTCCCATTGAGCAACAAGTCAACGGCGTGGAAAACATGATGTACATGAGTTCCAGTTCTTCAAGCGATGGAGAATATTCATTAACAGTGACTTTTGAACTCGGGACCGACATCGACGAAGCTGCCGTCATGGTACAAAACCGCGTCAACCTCGCAGAAGCGAATCTTCCTTCTTCTGTAAAACAACAAGGCATCACCGTGAAGAAAAGAAGTCCTAATCAATTGATGTTCATCGTACTTGACAGCGACTTAGAAGAATATGACGGCTTATTTCTGTCCAATTACGCCAATATCAATATCGTCAATGAATTGGCACGACTTAAAGGTGTCGGTGACGTTCACGTCTTCGGAGCTTCCGACTATGCAATGCGAGTCTGGCTCGACCCAGAGATAATGAGAATCAGAGATATAACTCCTGACGAAGTGTTATCGATGATAAAAGCACAGAATATGGAAGTTTCGGCTGGTTCCGTCGGCGCACCTCCTACTTCTGGCAATATGGCGTTTCAATATAGCATCAGTACTAAAGGACGATTGGTCGATGTGGAAGAATTCGGCAACATTATAATTCGTACTTTAGATGGAGGTAAATACCTGAGACTTAAAGACATCGCAAAGATAGAACTTGGTTCGCAATCATATTCAGTCGTGACAACGATGAAAGGAAAAGAAATTGCAGCTATCGGAATAAATCAGATGCCAGGTTCTAACGCATTGGACGTAGCAAAAGAAGTGAAGACTAAGGTCAACGACTTGCAACAGTATCTTCCTGAAGGAGTTACGATGAAAATCGTAATGGACAACACAAAATACGTCACCGCATCCATTGACGAAGTATTGGTCACAATAGCAGAAACGACATTGCTCGTTATCTTGGTGATGTTCTTGTTCTTACAAAACTTCCGCGCCGTCATCATTCCCGCGCTCACAATCCCAATCTCATTATTAGGAACATTCGCCGTGATGCGACTTTTAGGATTTTCCATAAATTTATTAACATTATTCGGATTGGTTCTGGCAATTGCCATCGTTGTCGATGACGCCATCGTCGTGGTGGAAAACTCATCGCGACTTATTGAATCGAAGAAATATTCTCGTAAAGAAGCCGTTACGGAAGCCATGAAAGAAATACAAGGACCGGTGATAAGCATCGTTTTGGTACTGCTCGCCGTCTTCATTCCAACAGCATTCATCGGAGGAATCACAGGAGAACTCTACAAGCAATTTGCACTCACAATCGCCACTGCCACAGTAATTTCCGGTTTCATTTCCTTGATATTCACTCCTGCGATGTGCGTATTGTTTTTAAAAGAAGAAAAATGGAGTCTCAAATGGTTTAACAAATTATACGACAAGACATTAGGATTATATATCGGCATCGTAAAAACATTTTTAAGAAAACCAGCAATTGCGCTTACGACATTCGTCATCGTTTCTGTAATCACAATGTTTATTTTCTTTAAATTACCTAATGAATTTTTACCAAATGAAGATTTAGGATATTTCTTAATAACTGTTCAATTGCCCAACTCAGCGAGTTTAGAAAGAACAGAAAAAGTCACGGAAGAACTTTCCAAAAGATTAGACAAATATTCAGAAATTGATACATATTTGGTTATCAACGGATTTTCATTCGTAAAAGGTGGCAACAGTTCCAACGAGGCCAGCGTCTTCGTAATGCTGAAAGACTGGGACGAACGTAAGGGCAAGTCGCAATCCGCAGAAGCTGTCATCGACAGAATCAATGCAGAATCCGTTGAGATACAAGAAGCTAACATATTCGCAGTCAACCCACCTTCTATCCCAGGACTCGGTGCTTCTGGAGGTTTAGCATTCGTATTAGAAGACCGTAACAACTTAGGAACTACAGAGTTAGAAAACGCTGTCAATACAATAATGGAAAATTACCATCAAGAGCCAGCATTGATGTACCTTCAAAATCAGTTTCAAGGTAATAGTCCTCAATATTTCTTGAATATAAACAGGGATAAAATTGGCATGATGGGATTACAGTTAAATCAAGTCTTTGATGCGCTTTCTTCATATATGGGATCAAGTTTCGCCAACGATTTCATCAAGTTCAACAACATTTATCAAGTCATCATTCAAGCCAATCAAGGCGACAGGAAAGTCATCAACGACATTTTGAAGTTAAGCGTAGAAAACACTGACGGACAGATGGTTCCATTCTCAGCATTCTGTAATATTGAGGAAAAGATGGGACAGACGCAGATAAACAGATACAACCTCTACCCTGCCGCTAACATCACCGCCATCGCTGCGGAAGGATACAGCAGTTCCGAGGCGATGGACGCACTTGAAAACATTTCTAAAAAATTATTAGGAAATAACTTCGGTTACGAATGGACCTCCGTCGCTTATCAGGAAAAATTGTCAAGTTCAAGTGTTTCTATGATATTCGCCCTTGCGATAATATTGGTAATCTTGGTTTTAGCGGCAATGTACGAAAGTTGGGGCAATCCATTCGCTGTCATTTTAAGTGTGCCATTGGCACTGCTCGGCGTTGTTTTAGGTTGCATCGTGATGGCATTACCTATCAGTATATATTCCCAAATCGGTATTATATTATTGATTGCATTGTCTGCGAAGAACGCCATTTTGATTGTGGAGTTCGCCGTTGATTACAGGAAAGCAGGCATGACGAAAGCGCAAGCTGCTTTGGAGGCAGGACGCGTCAGGTTGAGACCTATTCTGATGACGTCGTTGGCTTTCGTGCTCGGCGTGTTGCCACTTATGTTTGCGAGCGGTGCGGGCGCCGAAGCACGTATCGCACTCGGCACTGCCGTCGTCTTCGGAATGTTTACGAATACAATCTTCGGAACACTGTTCGTGCCGAACTTCTTCTTGATTACTGATAAGAAAGACTACAAGACAACGAGACTACAAGACAACAAGCATTTAGACACAGAGGAGTAAAGTTGCAGAGACACAGGAATAAAAAAAATTCATTCTCTTTGAACAAAAACAACATTACAATTGTATTATATTCGGTTTTGGTTATACATTTCAATTTTCTCAATTTTGGAAAGCACCTCAGTTCCCAGCTAGGTGCTTTTTTTCTTAATAAACTTTAACTTTTTTTCCTTTGCTTTATTGACATTTAGACCTTATTTTTGCAGTCATTTAATTATGCATTATGAATTCTGAATTGAAAAACCACCTCGACGAATTAGTCGTGAAATATAATGTGCCAGAGTTCGCCGACAGCGACCCAGTGCAGTTTCCTCGTCGTTATTCACAGAAAAACGACATTGAAATAGTGTCGTTCCTCATCGCTACTATAGCTTGGGGCAAACGCTCTATGATTCTCAACTCAGCCAACAGACTGCTCAACACAATGGGAAAATCTCCTTATGACTTCGTGATGTCCGACGGCTGGAAAAAACTCGATTCCGACAAATGCGTTCATCGCACTTTCTTCAACCGTGACCTTATTTATTATTGCAACGGATTGAAAGACATTTACGAAGAACATCAAAGTCTGGAAGACATCTTCGCTTTAGACGGAAATCACGATGCGTGGCAGGGAATCCAGAATTTCAGAGACAGGATACAAAAAGCCAACGATGGAACGAGCAGCGTTCATATCTCCAACCCTTGCTGCGACTACCCAAAGAAAGGCTCTGCTTGCAAAAGACTCCACCTCGCGCTGAGATGGCTCGTGAGAAATGACGGCATCGTCGACATCGGGATATGGAATAAAATCAAGCCTTCAGACTTGATGATTCCGCTTGATGTACACGTCGGAAGAATATCACGCGAACTCGGTCTCATCGAAAGAAAAAGCAACGACAGAACTACCGTTGAAGAAATCACATCGAAACTCAGAGAATTAGATGCCGACGACCCGATAAAATACGACTTCGCGCTTTTCGGATATGGAGTCAATGAATAATTGAAAGTTAGCAGTTAGCAGTCAGCGGTCAGCAGTTAGCGGTTTTCCTAATTTAAAGGTTGGAAGTTTCTAGCAAAGGTGTTGTAATAGACTCGGCAATCTATGCTCATAGCTCGCACCTCGGTGCTCATCGCCGCCAATGCGTTAGGGATTGGAGCGGCATCCTTTGCGAGCAAGTCGGGAACGAGTTTCGGGGACGATGACGAGGTCACTGAGCTTGTCGAAGTGCCGAGGTCTAATTTTGGATGCGAGATGGAAATGAGGCGAGCAAAGATATAGCGGAAAGCCCGACGCGAAGCGGAACGCCCAAAGAAAGTGTAAAGTGTAGAGTGTAGAGTCTGTGTCAGAGTTAAGAGTTAAGAGTTAAGAGTTCAAAAAAGTCTGTTGTCGGTTGTCCGTTGTCTGTTGACTTTTTTCCTATCTTTGCAAAAATTGAAATCAATAAAATTTTCTATAATGAAACACCTTATTTATTCGTTACTCGCTGCGATGATTTTGTTAACATCGTGCAATTTTTCAAAAAACGACAAAGGCACAACTGCGACATCATGCAAAAACGCCACAGAAGACGCCACGGGGGTGACGTCTCTACAAGATGAAACAACACAGAAAGCCTTGGAAGAATGGCGTTCAGAACACTTCGGAATGTTCATCCACTTCGGCATTTATTCTGAACTCGCTGGTTGGTGGAAAGGCGAAAAGATTCCATTCTACGGCGAACAAATCATGAACCACGCCCGTATCACGACAGAAGAATACGAAGCCGTCGCCAGAGAATTCAACCCTAAAGACTTCAACGCCGACGAGATAGTGTTTCTTGCTAAAAACGCCGGCATGAAATATATCGTCATGACATCAAAACATCACGACGGATTTTGCATGTTCCACACCGAGACTACCGACTATAACGTAGTCGACTTCACTCCTTTCGGTCGCGACGTGGTGAAAGAATTGTCGGAAGCTTGCCAACGCCACGGCATCAAATTCGGTCTCTACTACTCACTTCCTGACTGGCACTACCCTCTCGGCATCCCACGCCTCGCTCCAGATCCAACGACAAAATGCCACGAATATGTAAACCAAGTTTACTCTCCTCTTGAAATAGTGACACCAGAACTCGAAGATTATATCGTCGCTCAAGTGACAGAACTGCTCACCAACTACGGCGACATCAACACTTTATGGTTCGACATGGGTCTCGTGACACCAGAACAAAGCAAGCGTTTCCGCGAGACAGTGAAGTCATTGCAACCAGAATGTATCATCAACGGAAGAATCATGAACAACCAAGGCGACTATATGACATTGCCTGACAACGGCGACGTGGCTGGTTATGAAAACATCTTCTGGGACAACCCAGCATCAATGTACGGAACATGGGGCTACAAATCATGGATCAACCGTCCTGACATCGACAAGCAAGTCGCGACACAATTAGGAAGATTATTCAACACCGTAAGCAACGGCGGAGTATTCTTGCTCAACATCGGTCCTGACGGCGACGGCAACGTCATCCCTTACGAAAAAGAAGTGTTGACACAAATCGGCGAATTCTTGAACCAACATCCAGACACATTGAATAAGATTGAGATAAGACACAGAGAAATCCCTGTCGTGAAATCTGAAAACGGAGCTTTTGAATTGACAGAAGCCAATGGCACAAAACACGCCGCTATTGACGGAACAGGTTACATGAGCACACAGACAGACTCATGGCGTTCATGGGAAATGGAAGTCGCTGAAGACGGAACATACGACGTATTCGTAGTTTATATCCCAGAAAACTTAGACAAGAGATATTCTTTCGAATGCGGCGACAACGTCATCGCTCACACTTTGCCAGGCGTCGACCCAATGATTCAGACTTCATACGTTGGAAAGATGAACCTCAAAGCTGGCAAACAAACATTCAGACTCGACCAAGCCGACAGATGCTATCCATTGGAACCACTCGGGTTGGAAGTGAAGAAAATTATTGTGAGAAAGAGTTTTTGAACTTTGAACTAAGGCTATTGGCTATTGAACTTTGAACTTGTCGGTCGCTGAGCTTGTCGAAACGCCAGCATTGCCTTCGACAGGCCCAGGCACCAAACAAAAAAGCATCGCAGAAAATTCTACGATGCTTTTTTTTTATAATTCTAAAGTTCTAAAATTCTAGAATTCTAAAATTCATTCAGCTGCTGTAGCAAGTGGTGATGCTTGTGTATATGTTCTTGCTGCTAATTCTTTGTCGAACATATAGATAGCGTATGGATTGTCTTTAATCATGCGGAGACTGTCGATCATCTTTTGTGCTGATTCTTCTTCTTCAACTTGTTCGTCGATGAACCAAACGAGTCTGTTTTGTGTTGCGTAGTCTTTCAACTCAACTGCCAAAGCATTGATATTGTTGATTAAAGAAGTGACTTTTTCTTCGTGTTCCAATGTATCTTCAAAAGCTTCCAATGGTGATTCCCATTTTGTCTTGACTGCGTCGATAGCTTTAAGTTCAACGCGACCGCCACGTGATACCAAGTAGTTATAGAAAATCATAGCGTGGTCTTGTTCTTCTTTGAACTGAACTTCAAACCAGTTAGCGATGCCGCCTAAACCCATTTCGTGGAAGTTTGTTGCCATTGACAAATAAAGATAAGCTGACCATAACTCAGCGTTTATCTGCGCATTGATAGCGTCTTGTAATTGTTTGTTAATCATTTTATCTATCTTTTAAGTTAATAAATTTTCATTCAATAATTTAAATTTTCAGTTTTCAACTACCGACCACTGATGTCTAATCGCCGCCAGTGCGTTAGGGATTGAAGCGGCATCCTTTTGGAGCGTAGCGGAAAAAGATATAGCGGAAAGCCCGACGGCTTTGCCGGAACGCCCAAATTAGCGTTCAACTACTAACTCCAAATTACTAGCCTTTTGTCATTAGTCTTTCACTTCTGCAAATATATACAAATATTTTTTTAAAATGTTTTTTAAAGTTAAGATAAATTTCTATCTTTGTGATGTTCAAATACAAACGCTTATGTCAGCTTTAACAAACAAGGATAAACAACAACTCGAGACATTAAACATTTCAACCGATCAAGTCGAAAGACAAATCAACCAATTCAAGACAGGCTTCCCTTACAGCGATTTAGTCGCGCCTGCAACGATTGGCAACGGCATAATAAAATTCAGCGACACTGAGATTCAAGAACTTATAAAGCAATTCGATGAAGACAAAGAATACTACGACATCTTGAAATTCATCCCAGCATCAGGCGCCGCAAGCCGTATGTTTAAAACCATTTATTCTTTTGTTGAAGAATACAAAGGCAAGGAAATTCCTGAAGACTTCCTGAAAAAAGAAAATGTCAAATTCGATTCCATCGAGAATTTCTTCCTAAGCATCAGAGACTTCGCCTTTTATGACGATTTAAAAGACAAGCTCGCAGAATGCGGCAAAGACATCGAGACTCTCATGAGCGAAAATCGCCTCGTCGAAGTTGCAGAATTCCTCCTCGAAAACGAAGGTCTTGCTTATGGCAAACTGCCAAAGGCGTTGTTGAAGTTCCACAGATACAAAGAATCATCACGACTGGCACTTGAAGAACATCTTGTTGAAGCGACACAATACAGCACGATATACACAGAAGACGGCGAAATAGCTCAGTTGCATTTCACTGTCTCACAGGAACATCTCGACATTTTCAAGAAAACCGTCGAAGAACTGATTCCGACATACGAGAGAGAATACGGCATACGTTACAACATCTCATATTCAGTACAAAAACCATCCACCGACACTATCGCTGTCGATATGAACAACGAGCCATTCCGCAACAACGACGGCAGTCTCCTCTTCCGCCCTGGCGGTCACGGCGCATTGTTACAAAACCTCAACGACCTTAAAAAAGAAGTCATCTTTATCAAGAACATCGACAACGTTGTTCCAGACCGATTGAAAACAACGACTTACGATTATAAAAAAGTCCTCGGCGGCTATCTCTTCAGACTGCAACAACAACAATTTGAATACCTTAACTTATTAGACGAAGGATGTCTGGCAAACGATGAAATAGACGAAATCGCTAAGTTCGCCAAGGAAAAACTGATGATTGACATCCCTAATTTCTACAAGACATACAACGAAATTGAGAAAATCGACTTCCTCTACAGCAAGATGAACCGTCCGATGAGAATCTGCGGCATGGTGAAAAACGAAGGCGAACCTGGCGGCGGTCCTTACTGGACAAGAAACAGCAGCGATGAAGTGTCATTACAAATCGTTGAGTCATCACAAATCGATCATAAGAACGAGAAACAAGAAGCTGTCTTCCAATCGGCGACGCACTTCAACCCTGTTGATTTGGTATGCGCCACATACGACTTCAGAGGCGAACCATTCGACTTGAACGATTACATAGACCATAACACAGGATTCATCTCACAGAAATCTAAAGACGGCAAAGAACTCAAGGCATTGGAGTTGCCAGGATTATGGAACGGCGCAATGGCCGACTGGATCAACATCTTCGTTGAAGTACCTGTCATCACTTTCAATCCAGTGAAGACTGTTAATGATTTATTGAGGGACAAACATCAGGAGAATTGAAAATTAAAGAATCTCTCGCAGAGACGCAGAGTTACGCAGAGAATATAATATCTGAAAGATTAAACATTGCGGGACGTCATCATGGCGTCCTTTTTCATTCCTAAATGTTAAGATGTGTCAATGTGTATTTTTCATTGGAACATTCGACGTATCTCTACAATTATTCCTGAATTTTTTAACATTATTTCTTAATAATTTTTAAGAAAAAACTTCTTGACTTTCAATGATTAATGATATATTTTTGCAGTGTAAAACTTAAAACTAAATTATTATGGCGAGACCTATTAAAGAGACTCCGATTTTACACGGAAAAGATGCAGAAAGATTCTTAAAAAGAATGAATGAAGATCACAAAGTAAGTCCTGAAGAAAACGCAAGAGGCAGAGCAAACTATGAAGCGATATTAAAAATTTTCAAGGGATAAAAACAATGATCTTTTACGACTACAATTTGCGCTATGAAATTCGCAAATTAGAAGACAACGAAACAATAAAGTCGTTCGATTGCGGCGATGCTGATTTGAACGACTTTATTATCAACGAGGCACATCATTATAGAAAAGCATTATTAGCAGTAACTTACATATTTGAAGACAAAGAAACAGGGAATGTCATCGGATATTTTAGTCTTGCTAACGACCGCGTTTCTCTAACCGACTTTAACAACAAGACTGAATTCAATCGTTTCAGACGCACTCGATTTGTTAATGAAAAACGTATAAAAAGTTATCCTGCTGTGAAAATCTGCAGATTAGGAATTGACAATTATTTACGAGGTAAAGGTATCGGTTCTATGTTGCTTGATTTCATAAAATATTTCTTTATTGAAAATAACAAAACCGGTTGCAGGTTTCTAACTGTTGACGCATATAACAATGCTATAGATTTTTACAGAAATAATAATTTCAAAAATCTTAAAGAACAAGAAGAAGATAAAATCACAAGCTCACTTTATTTTGATTTGAACGATATTTATTGAAAATTTAAAAATCTCTCGCAGAGGCGCAGAGTAACGCAGAGAATATTATATCTGAAAGATTAAACATTATAGGGACGTCATGACGTGGCGTCCTTTTTCATTCCTAATTATTCCAGAAATCCAATCTACCAAACAAAAGGTATCACTTTATATCTTACATTTTGCTTGTATTCCTTATATCCTTCCAGTCCTTCTTCCAAGACTTTCTCTTCGTTATTCATTCTGACCGCAATTATCGGAATATATGCTAACATTATGGCAAATGAAATAATTGAACCTAGAATCAATGGAATCGACAGAAACATAATGATCGTCGCCGAATACATCGGATGACGAACAATACCATACAATCCTGTGTCAATTACTTTCTGATTTTCTTGAACTTCAATAGTTCTAGAAAGAAAAGCATTCTCTCTCATGACTTCAGCATATATCAGATATGAAAGAAAAAAAACACTTGCTCCAATCCATATCACATAATCGGGCAAGGAATGCCATGAAAAACGGAAGTTGAGACCTGCGACGACAAATGCTGCTATAAACATAATTCCCGACAATGCGACGACCCATTTCTGCTCATCGACTTTCTCCTTCGCATCGAGACGTTTCTCTAAAAGTTTCGGAGATTTAAACAACATCAGTATTCCCAAGAAAATCATAGGAACGAACAATATCGCCACAAACAACCAAGCATTCCAATAATGAAAAGTTCCAGCAGGCAAAAACAATAAAACTCCTATTGCTACAAAACCTGCAATAATCTTTTTCAAAGCTTGTAAGAATAAATTATTTTTCATCATAATTCATTTTATCATTGATAAAATCCTCTTTGCAATTTCCTCAGGACAATCAATCAAAAGCTGACCATGATTCATTTTTTTAAAGACCTCAACATTCACATTTGGATAAAGTCTTTTCAGATGTTTCACTTGCGGTTTCGCAACGAAAGCTTCTTTTGTTCCATGCCAATAATGAATATCGTTGCCGTTAATAGATTGTAACTTATTAGTATAAACAGATTTATAACCATCCAAGACAGCTTTCGTTCCACCGTATGGATAAACCTTTTTACATTCATCGAGCAGAACATCGAAATAATGAGAATGAAAGACCCAACGCCAGAATCCGGTCCAATGATAACAAGTCCAGACATTTAGACATTGTAAATAACGAAGCGGACCAACGAGCCATTTAGGCAGCGGCAACAAAGGAGCAGCGTCCAAAATAGTATGATTTACAACAATTTTGTTACGCTCCAAAACACGAGACAATATCTTTCCTCCCAATGAAAGTCCGTAAGCACAAGTCAGACGTCCTTCGTAATTTTTCTTGATATAATCTATAACTTGAACAGCCTGTTCGTCAACGGAAGTGAAATGAGTGTGTTTTCCAATGACAAAGCCATCAACTTCAACAGCGATGATATGGAAATCATTTTCAAGGAAATTGATAAGCGGAATGAAAATCTCGTAAGAGACACCCAATCCAGGAATCAGCATCAAAGTCGGGGCATTTTTATTTCCGAAAACGTTGAAGTTCATGTTAACAAACAGACTCTCCTATTTCATAAAGATATTCTGGTGCAAAATCGGCTCCGTTTTCCCATTCTATTGTATTGAATCTTATACTGAAACTTTTAAAATATTCTGCATCTTTCAATGGAATAAAAGCTTCGCCATTTAATGATGACGACAAATCAACGATCTTGACAACATCATTATTAAACCATAACTTGATTTTATATTCATTCAAATACTCAGCTTTTACTACTTCCAAGAACATAGTATTTTATTTTAAAGGTTCAATTTTTTCAAGAATCTTTCCATTTTGCGAGCGGCACCAATTTTCCATCAAATCTTCACGATGTAATTCTAACCACTCTAATATCAGTTTTACTGCTCTACCAGGCATCTCGCCTTTAACAACACCATCTTTTATATTGACTATTATTTTATAATCTCCATACCATGCATGAAAATGCGGAGGCTGATGATCTGAAAAATTCATCAATATAAAGATTCCATAAAATCTGCTAATTTCTGGCATATAAATTTATTTTCAAAGTTTCATATAATTTTGATTATGACACCAAAATTATACAAATAATTTCAAATACAATTTGATTTCAAAGAAAAAGAATAACTATTTTTTTTAATTTCACAAAATTTCAATATTTTTTAACTTTTCCTATTAATTTTCATTAAGATATAACAATCACCCCAAAACTTCTTTTTGCAATAAACACTTATATTTTTTTAAAAAACAATATCGAAATAAATCTTAATTTTGTCGTTATCTTTTTTACAATCTATTTAAAATTATTCACATGGTAACTTTTATAGAAATAATAGCAAACCTCATAATCATCGCATTCATGATGATTATCATAGGTTTAATAGCTTTAATAATTTCTGGAACAGCTCATATCTTTGGTGCTAACTTCAAATCATTTTTCAAGAAATCATTATGGTTCACGCTTCTCGCTCCTATCCTATTCTGCTACGGATTTTTCATAGAGAGAAATCAATGCCAAGTCAAGAAAATTGAAATAGAAAGCGATGAAATTCCAGTTTCTTTCAATGATTATAGAATAGTCCAGATTTCCGACCTTCATCTTCATTCCTTCAAAGGAAGAGGAATGACATTGCAAAAATTCGTTAACGAAATCAACGAGCAAAATGCCGATATTGTAGTCTTCACCGGCGACTTAGTTTCGTATGGTCCATGGGAATTAGACGGTTTAGACACAATACTTTCAAAGATAAAAGCCAAAGACGGCGTCTATTCCATTTTAGGCAACCACGACTATAGCGCATACAGCAACTTCCCAGATTCTGTACAATGGAAATATGTCGAGGAATTGAAAGACAGACAGTTCAAAATGGGATGGAATTTACTTTTAGACGAAAACGTAAATATAATTCGTGACCACGACACAATATCTTTAATTGGCGTAGAAAACATATCGACACACAGAGCATTCCTTTCATTCGGAAATCTTAAAAATGCGATGAAAGATTCTTCCGGCGATTATAAAATTTTATTAAGCCACGACCCAACACATTGGGAGTTAGAAGTTAAAGACACACCTGAAATCGACTTGATGCTCTCTGGTCACACCCACGCGATGCAGTTCTCATTATTTGGATGGTCGCCATCATCGTTCATTTTCAATGAAGTAGCAGGACTTTTCAAACACAACGAACAATATCTTTATGTCAACATCGGATTAGGAGAAACACTGATGAAGACAAGAATCGGAACGAAACCGGAAATTACGGTAATTAAGTTGATAATGAACAATGTAGAGACACATTGAATGTATCATTCCTTAAAACCTGAATTTTACTGAAAGAAAGATTTCCATCGGTCGTATCTCATAGATAGATTCCACGATAGAAAACGCTCCCGAATAATATGAGACGTACAATTTATTGTTGAAAATGTTATTGCATTTTAACTCAAAATCGAGTTTGTATTTCGGAATGGAATATTGATATGACGCATCGAAATAGACATAATTCTCTCCAAGATGCGAATAAATCTCCGAGTTCAAAGTGATGAGATGGTCTCTGTGAGGAAAGATGTTCAGCTTGCAATAATGTCGCAGATAATTAACATCGCTTTTCTTGACATCTTCGCTAAATGTCTGTATGTTATTGAAATTAAATGAATAATTGAAATGCGCCCAGTGTTTAATCGTCACCATCATATTCGGCATTATGCTCGCTGAAATATTCTTGTTCTCGACAAGACTTCCGTTCAAGATGTTATGCCGCGTGTTGTGAAGAAGATTGGCTTTCAATCCTATCGTCGTCTTTATCACTGAGATGAATTTCTTGACGTTAAGATTTATCACATGATAATCTGAAGTGTTCGGACTTTCAATCATCTGAAGATATGAAGCTCCGTTTTCGTCGATGTCGTATTTATAAATTATGTCGGAATTTCTGTGCTGATATGTGTACGACAAGGAACTGTTTATCGCATAGAACGGCTGGTTGAAAGTAAACCGCACGTTGGCTCTTGTCAAATCGGAAACCGACATTGGAGCCGTCATCGTGAAGAGACTCTGATAATCACTCAGGACAGGATTGTCGTAATAATTTTCAAAGTTGTCGATATTCTGCTCATACTGACCGCTGGCATTTATCTTGAACATATTATTAAATTCATATTTAAAAGAGAGCTTCGGATTGAGGAAGACCTTCGTAAGTTCCTGCTTTTCTTCGCGATTGTTCGTCGTGGCATGATTCAAAGAAAGAGGAAGGTCTAAGACAAAAGTAGCTCTTCTCAGTTTGTATTCAAGTCTTGAACTGAGATACGGCTTAGTATATGTGTGATTTACATCATTTCTAAAAGAAGTATATCCCGGTAAGTTTTCATGAGGAAATATTGCAAGATTTGTCTTGACCTTATTCTGATAATGACTGATTCCCAACTTACTGCTTACGATTATATTACCGAATGTAAATATTCCGCTCAACGCTTCATTTGTAAAAAATCGCTCTTTGTCGAAATGCTGACTTGTTTTCTGATAAGGTTTTCCTACATTGAAAATCTCTTCAAATACTCCTGGTTCTACATTCAGAGATTCAGGCAGATTGTCGTAAGAATTATACGAGACGAAATCAAGGAGATGTTTGCCTACAGGAAACAACACGCGCAGGTCATTCGCCACTGACATTGCCTGATTGTTAAGAATTTGATTTATGTTTTCGTCGTTATTCAAAACATATCCGTATGATTTGTTCCATCGTTTTGAAAATTCGATTTTATCTTTCACATAAGCCTTCTTGTCGTTTCTGTCGATAGCGACATCACCTTTCAGGTAAGAATCATAGATTTTGTTATTTATATTTTCCGTATATGAAATCGTATCATTTGGAAGGAAATATGTGTTTTGTTGTGACGAATTTTGTTTTTGCAAATCGTTGATATAAGAGAGATTGACTCTCATCTGTGTTGTCTTGCTTATCGGAGCGAGTATGTTGAAATTCACGAGATGCGAAGTGTTGTCCAAGTATCTGCTTTTCTCTATTAAAGGTATCGGTGAACTTATTATCGAAAGTTCTTCATCTGCATCGGGAGCCTCTTCGTCCGCATCTTGATAATAGCTTATCATATTGTTACTCAGAAGATCATTACCGATATTATTACTTTGAAGCGAAGCCACCATCTGCACTTTTTCAGAGAAAAGCATCGGCGTGACATTGGCGTTCCACAGCAAAGGATAAGCTCCGATTCCGACTTCTCCCGAACCTGTGACAGTAACGTCTTTCGACAGTTTTATATTGAGAGAAGCTCTGTCTGTCTCGATGCGGTCTTGAAGCAATTGTATCGGTTGATGGTTTTCGTAAATCTCCACCGACGCCACCGACTGATGCGGCAGGTTCTTACTGATGGTAGCATATTGCCCGTCCATCAAGTCCATGCCTTCCACATAGAATTTCTGTATCGGCAGTCCTTGATATAAAATCTGGCCGTTGCCTTCCACTTCTATTCCAGGCATTTTCTTCAGCACATCTTCAATGCTTTTATCTTCAAGACCTACAAAAGAATCAACGAAATATTCTACAGTATCGCCAGTTTTCTCAATAGAACGCGCCATCACCGTAACGCCTTTCAACTCATAGACTTCTTCTTTCAAAACGAAGTCGATTGTTTGAGAAGTGTTTGTAATACGTTTTGTTATTTTTTCATAAAAAGAAGAATTAGTCTTTATGTCTAAGCTGTCTGCCGGAAGGTTGAAACTTATTTCATAGTTGCCGTCGATGTCGGAAAAGCCGTAAGCCATAATCAAATCGCTGCCAATATTATGAACTAACACGCTGACATTTGGAATAGGCTCGCCTGCGGTATCAGCAAGACGACCGCTGATTACAGTCTGCGACTGAACTTTCATACTGACTAAAATCAATATGAGGAATAATATCAACGTTGATTGTTTCATGTTTTCTATGTCTAAGGACTAAAGACTAAAGGCTTTGTCCAAGATTATTTTTATTCCTAATTCAGACGCGTCTCTACATTTATTTCCTATCCAATTCTATCGGATTATTTTTGGACTTTTCATATTCGATAGCTTTTTGAATAGCCTTATCATTGGATGATATGGTAGTTATGCTATGTGATATTTTGTTTTTATCTTGCAACTTGAAGAATTCTTTTTTTGTTGTTGGAATTTTTTCTTCAATGACTTCGTATATCATCATTAGTTCAGATGGCTTCTCTATCGAAATGAATTTGTATGAATAATGGTCTTGTGTATCTGCAATATTTAAGATGAGACCGGGAAGTCCACAGAATTTATAAGGACCGTCACTGATAGGAATCTCCATAGTGAACCAGGCTTCCCAGATACGACCTCCGAAATCACATATCGCTTTCTGACAAGCATAATTGTGAATGGTATCTGTTTCGGAAGTTATCTGCCAATTGAAACTGTCGAAAGGTTCTTCGTATTCATACATTCCATAAGAAAATATATGATCTACAGTGGTAACAATTCTTTTTTCATATTCCTTAAATATATCGAATTTATGAACTGATGGCATATATTTAGAACGATACTGTCCTGTCTGCATTAGCTCCAACAACAAGCCCTCATCTCCTAATTTTTTTCGTTCCATATCATTTTTAAAAGCATTGTACCCTCTAAAAGAACTGATATTGTTATCTATTCCTATTGACAACATATAATCATCAGTTCGATAATATTCCATATGAGTGGTATCTTCTCTAAACGTAAGTTCATACATCACTATATATTTAACAGTATCATGTATATGATGCTGAGGTTTCCACCATTGAGCATTTGCATTGAGCACAATCAAAATAAGAATTAATAATATTGATGACTTTTTCATAGAATAGAAATGATATAAAATCAAAACACAATATATATCGGGTGGAATTTCCCACCCGGTTCTAATTAACATATTTTTTCGTTTGTTTTTTTTGTAAAAATAATGTTTCAAAAAGTAAAAGTCAAGAGTTTTTTTTATTTTTTCGGGGCAAATTTCATTCTATCTTTTTTTCATTCTTCGTAAAATATTTCTTAATTTTGCAGTCAATTAATATTTTTATATATTTATATGAGAATGAGCAATTTAAGAAATTTTAGCAAGCTATTTTTTATAGGTATTATCGGTTTGTCGTTGACATCATGTCAGGAAAAAGTCGTTCCTCAGAAAAAAACTGAAACCATTTACAAGACACTCACAGTTGAAAAAAGCAATCAGGTTTTAAAAAGCGGATTTGCCGCCACCATCAACGGCTGCCAGACTGTTGAAATTCGTCCACAAGTCAGCGGCATGATTACCGACATCCGCATCAACGAAGGTGACTTTGTCCGCAAGGATTCTACCCTTTTCGTCATCGACCAGACTCCATATAAAGCAGCATATGAAATCGCATCAGCAAACGTGATGAGTGCCGAAGCCAACCTCTCAACAGCGCAACTCGTGCTTGAGAGCAGCAAGGAACTCTTTGAACAAGACGTCGTTTCTGAGTTTGAACTTATGACAGCGCAAAACAATTTAGCTGAAGCAGAAGCCAAACTCGCATTGGCAAAAGCCGAGATGAACAAAGCTTACACAAACCTCTCATATACTATGGTGAAGTCGCCTGTCAACGGTGTCGCTTCTATGATTCCTTATCGCGTCGGCGCATTGGTCAACAGCAATATCAGTCAGCCTTTGGTCACTGTTTCCGACGACAGCAAAATTTTCGCTTATTTCTCTATGGCAGAAAATCAGATGCTCGACCTCATACAAGAATACGGTTCTTTGAAGGCAGCTATCAAAGACATGCCAGCTGTTGAACTCGTCATGAGTAACGGCAAGACATACATGCACAAAGGCAAAATCAACGCTGTGAGCGGCACCATCAGCGCAAGCACTGGCGCCGTCAGTTTTCGCGCCGTATTCCCAAACCCGGAACGCCTTTTACGCGACGGCGGCAGTGGAACAGTCATCATCCCTACAACACATGAAGACTGCATCATTATCCCTCAAACTGCAACATTCGAGTTACAAGAAAAAGTATTCGTCTATAAAGTCATCGACGGCAAGGCACAATCCGCCGCCATCAGTGTGATGCCTCGTAACAATGGTGTCGACTATATCGTAGAAAGCGGACTCGAAGTCGGCGACGTTATCATTGCTGAAGGCGCAGGTCTGGTTCGTGAAGGAGCTACAATCAAAACCTCAGAATCTCAGAATCTCAGAATCTCAGGAACTCACAGAAGGAGGAGGCGAATAATGAATATCAAGACATTCATCAACCGTCCTATTTTCGCAGGCGTCATCTCTGTGATAATAGTGCTCTTAGGTCTCATCTGCCTCGTCGGTCTTCCTATCGAGCAGTATCCTGAAATCGCGCCGCCTACTGTCAGTGTTTCAGCGAATTACGCTGGTGCAAATGCCGAGACAGTACAAAACAGCGTCGTCGTACCTTTGGAAGAAGCCATCAACGGCGTAGAAGACATGATGTATATGACATCATCTGCAAACAACAACGGTTCTGCTAGCATTCAGATTTATTTCCGTCAAGGCACCAATGCCGACATGGCGACCGTCAACGTTCAGAATCGTATCGCATCGGCACAAGGTCTGTTGCCTGCAGAAGTAACAAGAAGCGGCGTCAGCGTCAAGAAAAGACAAACCAGCCGTATCAAAGTCCTCGCTGTTTATAGTCCTGACGACTCCTTCGACGAGAGATTCTTAAGCAATTATCTAAAAATCAATATCGAGCCTAGATTGTCACGTATCGCAGGCGTCGGTGAAGTCGACGTAAGAGGAGCCGACTACTCACTTCGTATCTGGCTCGACCCTGCCAAGATGGCTAAATATTCTTTAGTGCCATCAGACATCTCATCAGTATTAGCAGAACAGAACCTAGAAGCAGCGACAGGAACACTCGGCGCTGACTCAGAAAACACGTTCCGTTACACCTTGAAATACAGAGGACGTTACGACAAAGAAGAAGACTACGCCAATATGATAATCCGTGCCGACAACGACGGAACTTTATTGAAACTCAAAGACATCGGCACTGTAGAATTAGGTTCTAGAAGTTATGATTATATCGGTAAGGTAAACGGACATCCAGGAACCACCTTGATGATTTCGCAGACTTCAGGCTCTAACGCCAATGAAATCATCGACGCCATCGACAAAGAAATAGAAGAAATCAGAAAAACATTACCAAGAGGCATCGAAATCGTCGACTTGATGAGTACTAAAGACTTCCTCGACGCATCTATCGACAACGTCATCGAAACTCTCATCTTAGCCGTCATCTTGGTTATCTTAATCGTTTACATCTTCTTGCAGAGCTTCCGTTCAACTTTCATCCCAGCCATCGCCATCATCGTTTCCCTCGTAGGAACATTCGCATTCTTGATGGTCGCAGGATTCAGTCTCAACATGATTACGCTCTTCGCCTTGGTGCTCGTCATCGGTACTGTCGTTGACAATGCCATCGTTGTGGTTGAAGCCGTGCAAGCCAAATTCGACGCAGGATACACATCACCATATAAAGCAACTGTAGATGCGATGCAAGGAATCTCCAACGCATTGATTGCTACGACATTCGTCTTTATGGCAGTGTTCATTCCAGTATGTTTCATGGGCGGAACGACAGGAACATTCTACACACAATTCGGTCTCACCATGGCCGTCGCTGTCGGTATCTCACTCATCAACTCCATCACATTAAGTCCAGCATTATGCGCATTGCTGATGCAGCCTTACGTCATCAGAGAAGACGGCAGCATGTCATTCTCGACACGATTCCATGTCGTATTCGACGCTGGATTCCAAGGACTTATCAACAGATATAAAAGAGGCGTTCTCTTTATGTTTAAAAACAAATGGTTCTCGGTGATACTCGTCATCGCTGCTTTAGGCGGACTTTTCTATATGTTAGAAAACACCAAGACAGGTCTCGTTCCAAAAGAAGACATGGGTTCTATCAATGTCGATGTTCAGACACCTCCAGGAACGAACTTAGGAGAGACAGTACGCGTCATGGAACTCATCGCCTCTCGTTTAGACGAGATTCCTCAGATAGAATCATATTCCTACACAACAGGTTACGGTATGATGAGTGGCGTCGGTCCTTCATGCGGTGGATTCACCATTCGTCTCAAACCTTGGGACCAACGCACTGAGATTGAAGACAATATCGACTTCGTGATGGAAGATATTTATGCCAAGACAGCCGACATCACATCAGCAAAGATTATCGTCTTCACTCGCGGTATGATTCCAGGCTACGGAGCAAGTAGCGGATTCGAGGTTCATATCCAAGACCAGAAAGGCGGAAGTCTCGAAGACCTGCAGAAAATCACCAATGATGTCATCAACGCACTTAACGACAGACCAGAAATAGGCAGAGCGTCAACATCATTCGACACTAAATATCCACAATATCTTTTGGAAGTAGATGCTGCCAGATGCAAGCGCAACGGCGTTTCACCAGGTGACGTGCTCAACGTGATGGCAGGTTATATAGGCGGAAGCTACGCTTCTAATATGAACAGATTCTCCAAGCTTTACCGCGTCATGCTTCAGGCATCGGCAGAATACCGTCTCGACACCGAGTCGCTCAACAATATGTTCGTACGCAATAAAGAAGGAGAAATGTCGCCAATCGGACAATACGTCACATTAACCCGTGTCTACGGTCCGCAAGCCATCTCTCGTTTCAACCTCTTCTCTTCAATACAAATCAACGGACAAGCAGCAAACGGTTATTCTTCTGGTGAAGCCATTCAAGCAGTGAGAGAAGTAGCAGCAGAGTTATTACCTGCAGGCTACGGTTTCGAATTCGGCGGAATGTCGAGAGAAGAAGCAGACTCCAGCAACTCAACAGCGATGATATTCATAATATGTATAGTATTTATATACTTAATACTCTGCGCTTTATATGAAAGCGTCCTCATTCCTATCGTCGTCATATTATCAATACCATTCGGCCTCGCTGGAAGTTTCTTGTTCGCCAATATGTTCGGATTGGAAAACAACATCTACCTCCAAATCGGACTTCTGATGCTGATAGGTTTATTAGCAAAGACAGCAATTTTGATTACAGAATACGCATCAGCGAGAAGAGCAGAAGGCATGTCGATTACAATGGCTGCGATGTCAGCCGCGAAGGCAAGATTAAGAGCAATCCTGATGACCTCATTGACAATGATATTCGGTATGTTGCCATTGATGTTCGCCACTGGCGTAGGCGCAAACGGCAACATATCAATCGGCGTCGGAACGGTAGGCGGAATGCTCATCGGAACAATAGCATTACTATTCGTAGTGCCTGTGTTATTCATCATTTTCAGAAACATTGAAGAAAAAGTAATGCCTAAAAGAGAGAAAGAAATAGAATCATGAAAAAGATATTAATTCCTTTGATATTATTACTCGTCACGATGAACAGCTGCGCTCTGTATAAAGACTACGAGCGTCCTGAAATCGATTTTGTTGATAGTTTATACAACAGAATTCCTGCCGCAGGAGACTATGAATCAATTGCTTCATTGACATGGAGAGAACTGTTCGCCGATACGCTTCTTCAAGATTTAATTGAAATAGGATTGAAAAACAACACTGATTTAGAGATAGCACGATTGAAAGTAGAACAAGCGGAAGCGACATTACAGACATCAAAGCTGGCGTTTTATCCTAATGTGTCGTTTTCTGCACAAGCAGGCGTAAAGGAGGAAGGTTTTAACTACAGCCTCACTCCTACCGCTTCTTGGGAAATTGATGCTTTCGGAAGATTACGTAACACAAAGAAAGGCGCAGAAGCTGCATTAGCAGCGACAGAAGCATATCAACAAGCTATTCAGACACAACTCGTTGCAACTATAGCAGACGCTTATTACACGCTTCTCATGCTCGACGAACAATTAGAAATCAGCAAGAGAACACTCAACACTTGGGAAGAAAACATCAGAACATTATCGGCATTGAAGAGAGCCGGCAAAACCAACGAGGCTGCTGTCTTACAAGCAAAGGCTAACAAAGTCAATGTCGAAGCTTCCATCTTGACATTAGAAAAACAAATCATTGAACAAGAGAATTCATTGTCAGCACTTTTAGGTCTCGTGCCACAAGAATTTGAACGCAATGAATTGTCGCAGCAAGTCTTTCCAGACACATTGTTGATGGGACTTCCATTATCGAGCCTCGTCAATCGTCCTGATGTAAGACAAGCAGAATATAAGTTAGTTGAAGCATTTTACGCCACCAATGTAGCGCGTTCCTACTTCTACCCTAGCATCACCTTAAGCGGAAGCGGCGGCTGGGCAGGCATCAACGGCAACCCTGGAGACTGGATTTACAATGCCGTAGCAGGTTTGGTACAGCCAATATTCAATCAAGGAAAAAATAAAGCGAGAGTAAAAATCAGCGAGGCGCAACGTCAAGAAGCGTTGCTCAACTTCAAGCAGACACTGTTAGACGCAGGCACTGAGGCAAACAACGCCTTGATATCGTGGCAGACCGCTCGCAAGAGATTAGACAGCGACAAATTACAGATTATGTATTTAAAAGGAGCTGTCTTTAACACGCAGCTTCTCATGAAAAACGGGCAAGCCACTTACATCGAAGTCCTCTCAGCGCAGAAGAATCTTTTACAGGCAGAGCTTACCGAGACCAACGACAAATTCCTCGAGATACAAAGCGTGATAACATTGTATCATGCCTTAGGCGGAGGTTTGGAATAAAAGCTAATTTTAATTTTTTTGCTATGAGCTATGAGCTGTGAGCTTTGGGCATAACTGCTCACAACTCATAGCTCACTGCTCATAGCCAATTTTCAATTTAAAAGACGCCTCCTCAATTCCTAATTTATCAAGACGCAGCAATTACTCATTTTTCATTTTCAGATGTAATTGACACGTCTCTACAATTATTCCTAACTCCCTTACGATCTGATAAACATCAAATCTGTATTTCTTTCAAAGACGACTTCAAAACTGAAATATTTACCATTTAGATCTTTCGATAGAACAATATTATACGTCTCTCCTATTTCCAAATTACTCAAGACAAACTCAACGCTTCTAGGACATACACAGTCGCATGGATCACCTTCAATTTCAAACATCGATATGCGAATTTTATTTTCATACCAATATGCATCTCCAAAGAATTCTTCAGAGCAACAATTGAATAAAGTACTTGTGGTTTTTATCATAAGACTGCTGTCGTTTATGGCAGTAACATAAATCGTATCATTATCATAATACATTAGTCCACGGTCTTTTTCAAGACATTCGGTAACTGAATATCCATTAATTTCAACATCAGGTTTTGGCTCGCATTTATTCAAAACGACAGCATTCTGATAGTCTTCTTCTGTTATAGTATAAAAGACTTCGTGTACATTATCATTTTCGTTTCTTGACAAGATTTCCCAACAAGATTTCTTGAAGATGGATTTTTCAAATGTTTTTATTATTCCTGCATTGCTATAATCAAGTATTTTATAATCAATGCTGTCGTCAAAAATGATGTAAGGCCTGTATTCTTCGTAAAGAATATAGTCGATATCTAGAACTATACCATCAAATGGAGAAAAACCTATTCCGCCCTCCTGATATACAACCTTTGTTTCATCAGGTTTAATTATTATTGTATCGGAAGGTCTTACTTTTTCGTTTGTTCCATAGACCCTTCCTTGAGTTAATTTGACATCTCTGTCAAGACCGTTTTTCACTTTATAAGTGTCATCAAAACCAGGATCGCAAGACGACAATAATACTGCAAAAGAAAAGATTGCAATTGCTGATAATTTTTTTAATGTTTTCATAGTTGTTTATTTTTTGCTGTGAGCTATGGGTTGTGAGTTGTGAGCTCAAGACTCATGGCTCATAATTCAAGGCTTTATTATGCACTACAAATTTTATAATTTTATTTCAAAAAAGCAAGTGTTTTAAAAATTTTTCGGGGGGGGTAATTGGTTGATATATAAATTATTAAAAAATCTACAACCTCAAACTTCCTTTGTCAAGTGAAAAAAATATAAAAGATTTTAACGGCTTTTCTTAATAGTCAACGGACTTTGGGTATAGATTTTTCTCTCGCAAAGACGCAAAGGAACGCGAAGTAATTCCAACTCCTAATTCCTAATTCCTAACTCCTAACTATTTAACCATTCCGTCGTCATAACCTCCGTTACTGAGTGATTTATGAACTTTCTTGAATGATTTACCATAGTTGATACTCCATGTCAGACCAAGCGTGAGCATATTGCCATTGTTTGCCGTCCAGTTGGTATGCTTGTAAGAATGTACTTCCGAAAGTCCTTCTGATTCATATCTGTAACCTTCCTTATTGAACGGACATAACCATATCAAAGCTACATATAAATCTTTCCATTTATATTGCACATAAATATCCTGCGACATCTCGTTATAAGTCAAATTCTCACCATACAACGTAATAGCAGGTGTAATGTCAAAATCACAACCCATAGTGAATTTTTCCCAAACAGCCTGCACTTCAACACTGCTATAAAAATTAAGGTTTTCATGATGGAAACCAATGCCTTTAGATTCCTGTTTCCTCAAATTTCCAGTAAGTGAAATGTAAAGGAAATCAAACAGTTTTTTCGTACCAATCTTTGTGTTAAAATACATAGTCTTATAATAATCGCTGTTATGAGGCGTATTTACAAACAAGTTCAATTCAGGATTATAATAATAGGTATATACTATCGGATTGAAAGAATGACTATATCCTGCTGTCGCTGTAGCGTAGAAAATCTTCGATGCGTTATAGTTGAATTGCAATCTTCCAGATAAGGTATTATATGGTTTCAAATCAGCATTACCGACATTCGCAGAAACGTCATCGGTACGTTGCATAACCGTTGAAAGACTTCCCAAAGATGGAAGACTTGGAGACAAGCTCGCCACTGCCGATAATGACATTTTCTTGTTAATCTTATAGTTCAATCTTAACGTACTCAGATTCTTAACATAACTCAAGGTATTCAAACCATCGTTCACGACAAACACCTTCGCTCCTGTTCCAAGTACTAGACTCGCCTTATCACCTAACATTGTAACATATTGCGCGTATGCATAAATGTTATCCTTGCTCATAGATGTTGTTTCATCATAAACCACATAATCGTTATAAGCGAAATTATGTTGATATTGAAGTCCAAACTGCAGCTCTGATATATTGAATGCTTTGGTATACATTGCTTCTCCGCTGATAGAATATCCATGATTTTCTGTATAAGTCGGATATTCTTCGATGATAGTGTCACTTTTATATATCAACTTATTGTCGTATGATGACATTGCATACTGGCCAACGACATTCAATTCAATAGTCTGATTATTCTTCATCTGATGACTGAAATACAAATCAAGTTTCGGCATATTGATTCTACGTTTTCTTATCAGATTCACATTCATCGTATCGTGAATTCCATTGTCAATTTCTATCATCATTCCTGTTCCAGTCCAATTGTTGTTGTCGATATTATCGCGTAACGACACAATAAGAAACGTACTGTCGTTGGCACGATAAGTATAATCCGCCATAATATTGTGGGTAGTGTAATAGAAAGGAAAGTTCATGCTCTGCTTACGTTCCACCATTCTATTTTCACTTATGTATTTGTCAGTCATCTCGTAAGGAACATCGTCATAGTTACGATGACTGATATTATACTGTACCAGAATCTCCGACTTACCTCTGTTGTAAGTTCCCATCACATAACCGTCGGCGAAACCTGTAGTGAAAGCCGTCTTACCATTAGCGACGATAGAACCTCCGTCTTCAACCTCTTTCAAAACGATATTGATAATACCGCTCGCTCCACGATCCATATAACGCACTCCCGGATTGTTGCTATATTCAATACGTTTAATCTTATCGGAACTGACATTTATAAATCTCTGATATGATACCTCTTTGCCATTGATTTGATATATAGGAGTTCCGCCGTCGATAGTGATTGTCTCTTTAGCAACATTGACTTCCAATCCCGGAAGCTGCTGCATATTAAGAAAGTTCAATCCTCTTCCAGAACTCTCCACTTCCGTCGGATCAGGAAGAATGACAAAATTCTGTGGTGTTTCTTCTATGCGAGATCCTTCTATTGTAACCGCATTCAACATCTCAGAGGTACGAGGCATCTTCAACTCTCCGAGGTCGGCAGGACGGCAATATATCGAAAGACGTTCGTAACCGACAGCGGAAGTCATAAGAATGTATTTTCCGTCTTCAACATTCAGGATAAAGTTACCGTTTTCATCGGAAGAAGTACCAGCTATGATACTATCGTTGTCAGCCATCTTCAGAGAGACGTTGGCAAATTGGACAGCAATTTTTTCATCGTCTATGAGACGACCTTTCAGTTCTTTAGTTTCATTCTGCGCGAATGATGTCATAGCTAAAATGCTTAGTAATAATGTAAAGATTCGTTTCATAGTAGTAAGTTTTGATTGACATTCCCTTTTTTATTTATATGATGGTATAAAACGCATGAGGGAATAATAACATGTTGTTATATACCTTTTTATTCATATTGGTTTCAATTAGTTATATATAAAAGTTTTAAGAATTAATCATGATTTTATCTTTGTTATTTTTCAATATCAGTCCATTTCTTTTTCCACTTCTCATTCAGCATTTCATCTTCTGTTCTTACAAATTCACCATTCTCAAAGTAATAGAAATAATTATTTTTCTTGTACTTGTTGCCCAAAAGTTGTTTGTAGAATTTATTTTCCCATTTATCTGCGATGTCTGTTATATAATCACCATTATTCATTGAAAACATCGGATTCTTAACATTATTTATTTCTGTAAATGCCGATTTATACTCATTTGTAATGACATATAATTCAATATTATTTTCATTGCAATATGACTGTACAAAATATATTGGAATAACGTTTCCCATTTCATACGGCGACCATCTATAAACGAGAGCTTTTTCTTTAGCAACAAGTAAATCTTTCATCTGATTTGGATTAACGGCATAGATGCGACCGTCATTAGTTAAACCGATTAATGAAGTTGTATCAGACAACCAGTAGATGCTATTTGTCTGTTCAGGAGTTAAATTACCGTTCATACATGGTGGAATTTCTATTGTTACGTAACACGATTGCATCACCAATGCCATTGCAAATAATAAGATTAGTTTTTTCATAGTGGTTTATTTAAAGAGTTATACATATTGTTAATTTTAGTGTCATCGACACTTCTCTACATTATTCTTAATTAGATGCTTCAACATGTATGTATATTTAGGAAACCTTGAAACATCTCTACATAATTATGAATTATGCATTATGAATTATGAATTCTTCAAAATGTCTTCAATCGAAATTCCAAACAGCTTCATCTTTCTGATTATCTCTGGAAGTTCCTCTTCAATGAATTGCTTCTTCTGTTCTTCAAGAATTATTTCTTTGGCATTTTCACTTACGTTGAAACCGATGCCTCTTTGGTTGATGATGATATTTTTATTCTGAAGCAATTCGTACGAACGCATCACAGTGTTAGGATTCACTCCCACTTCTATCGCCATCTCCCTCACCGACATTATCTTCTCGCCTACCTTAAACTTATCGTTCAAAATCATCTCGCAAATGTGAAAATATATTTGCAGATATATAGGCTGGTGCGACTTGAATTCCATAATCAATAAGTTTGTCTTTTGATTTTATAATAAGTGAAGTAAAGTAAAACTGCTGACAATGTTGCATATATACAGAACATGATAGAATAAAAATTATCAACTACATTATTCACAAAAACTGAAATCTCATCGTCTGTATAATCATCCAAAAATTCAACATCAATATCTGAAGCTATTCTAACAATTAAAATTGTAAGTATTATTCCAATAAGTGTCAATATTCCTATTGTCTTGCTGAGCTTACGTTTTTTGAAAATCATATTCGTAAACATAAATATGGAAGAGACACATAGAAACTGAATTATATTTATTAAAATTCGATTTTTGTCTAATATATGTTCAGCAAACTGTCTATTCATTTCATCATCACCAACATGAACCAAGTCAGGTAATAACAGTCCCTTAAAATCTTTAAAGATGAAACCATCGTAAGGATTCGTTCCTGGTTTTAATGAAAGAATAGTATCAATAGCTATTGCGCCAAGCATATATACAATAGGTGTAACAAGCACACAATAGAGAAACATACTGAGGAATTTCTCCAAAGAAGACGCAGGCGTCATCGCATATAACATTCCTTTTCTTGAATCGTTTACATCTTTATAAAGTCTTGATGGAACGATAATCAACGACAGCCACATCAGCAGTGAAATCAATATATCGCGATTAGTATATACTCCATCAGAAACGTATGTCATTATCCAGAAAATGACAGGTATCGACCACAATACCACCAAGGTCCATCCAAAATTCTTGAAATAACTCATTCCGTCGTGTCTCACGACATTACCGAATCTTTTTATATCAAATGTATTGTTCATAATGTTTATTTTTTAAGGTCAACGGACAACGGACAACAGTCAACAGACTTTGGGTATACTTGCTGATAGCTGACCGCTAATTTTCAAATTTCAAATTTCAATTTTCAACTTTTACAAAGATTTCTCTAATCTTCTTCTTATTACATCTCACAGCATTAAACAGTGCCTCAACATTGACTTTGCTTTCCATGTTAAAAGTATTTGGAAGCACGTTGATGTAACCGCCGGGCATCATTTCAGAATAGAGAGCCTCATCTGATTTCTCTGCACCATATTCAAAATAAAGTCGTTGAGAAATCTCTTCAAATGTTGAATTAAGAAGCACTTCATCATGTTCTAAAATCACTATCGGGTCGATGAGATTTTCCACGTCCTTCACCTGATGTGTGGAAATGATTATTGTAGGATTGTAGCTCCACGTATCTCGAGTATCGCTCGTATTATTTTGACCATAATCAGATACGTGCAAATCCGTGTGATCCGTGGAGCTTCCATGTTGCAATATCACTTTTCTAAACAAAGCCTTCGATGGAATATCAAGTCCGTTTGTCGGCTCATCAAGAAGCAGATAATCAGTACGAAGCGACAACGCACATGCTAACAACGATTTCTTCTTCTGTCCGTACGACATCGCATTGAATTTCTTATTGGCATCTACCTCCAATTCTTTCATCAGATTTAAGAAATAAGAATGGTCGTAACGTGGATAAAACACACCTAATTTATTGATGAATTTCTCAGGTGTAGTATCTTCTGTTATGACTTCTTCCGGAAGGTAAAATATATTCTGCAAGAAATAAGGATTTCTATCTGAAGGAATGAAATCATCTACCTTACAAGTTCCTTCATTTGGGAATTGAAGTCCGCTGATGATTTTCAGGAGCGTTGTCTTTCCCACGCCGTTTTCGCCGAGAAGACCATAGACGTTGCCTTCTTTAAATTCGAGGCTGATATTTTTGAAAACCGCCACATTCTTGTAGCTGAAGTCTAGGTTGTTTATTGTTATCATGGGGTTAAAGTTTAAAGTTAATAGTTAATGGTTTAGAGTGTAGAGTAGTTGTAAGTTAAGTTGTGGAGAGTTGAAAATGTATTGGGCTAGATAAACTATCTACTTATAACTTTCCACTCCAAAACTACTATGAACTATACACTATGAACTATAAATTATCCACTGTATTAGTTAACTAGTACACTACAAAGATAGAGATTATTTTTTATTTGTCAAGAGGGAAATGAAAAAAAAATTAGAAATTCTATAAACTCTAAAGTAAAAACTTATAATTACGCATTAAAGACTTTAGTCATTAGTCTTTTGTCTTTAGTCCTTTTCTGGGCGTTCCGCTTCGCGTCGGGCTTTCCGCTATATCTTTGCTCGCTTAATTTCCGTCTCGCACACAAAATTTCGGCACTTCGACAAGCTCAGTGACCTCGTCCCCGTCCCCGAAACTCGTTCCCGAAACGCTCGCAAAGGATGCCGCTCCAATCCCTAACGCAACGTGTAAAAAAAGAGTCGTTTTTTTTTACAGCAATCACCCGTAGAGACGTCACCCTGTGGCGTCTCATAAAAAAAGTCACGTAGTGACGAAAGATTATAGGCAGGTATGGAGCACGTAGTGCTGAATGCCTGTAAATCAATGACCCATAAACAACTCAAAAAAGTTCTCGGTTCTTAGCTCTTAGCTCTTAGTTCTTAGTTCAAAAAAAAAGAGCCTCACGGCTCTTTTTTTTTATTCCCTTCCACCACCGAGGGCGTGATATAACGACGTCACTGCATTGAGTTTATTCAACTGATCGTCGGTCTTCGACAGCAAAGCATTGAGCAGCGACTGCTGTGCGTCCAACACTTCAAGATATGTCGATGTGCCGAGTTTCAACAACTCATTTGTATATTCAACTGCTTTATATAACGCTTCTATTTGTCTGTCGCGTTCCACTTCTTTTTTCACTTCAGCGTCGTATGTTATCAAAGCGTTGCTGACTTCCATACTTGCGTTTAACAAGCTTTGTCTGAACTGCAGCTTCGCTTCTTCTTCCTGCGCCTTGGCTATTTCTAGTCGCGCCTTGTTCGCGCCTCTATAGAAGATAGGTTGTGTCAACGAAGCGAGCGCACTCGCAAGGAACTGACCTGGATTGACGATCTTTCCGCCTATGAGGTTGCTCCATCCCGCACTTCCGCCGATGACGATATTTGGATAAAACGCAGCACGTGCCTCATTGGTGTTATAATACATCGAAGCTAATTTATATTCTGCGCTTTTCACGTCAGGACGATTTGCCAAGAGTTGCAACGGCACGCCTGCCTGAATGTCGAACTCGACTTTCTGCTCATCAAGTTTGCCTCTAGCGATGACATCAGGATAATCGCCGAGCAATGCAGACAAAGCGTTTTCCTGTTTCATAATCGCAGCTTTGATATCAGGAATCGCAGCAGCGATAGATGCGTGATACGCCTCGTATTGAACTACAGCAGCTTCGTTAGTCATGCCGCCTTCTTTCATCGCCTTGATGGTCTCGACGCTTACAGCCCAGTTCTGCTCTGTCATAGTATAGATGTTCAACTGTTTATCTAACGCCAGAAGGTTGAAATAAAAATCAGCTATCGTAGCAATGAGCTGCGTTCTCACTGCTTGCTTGTATTCTTCATTCTGTAAAAGAACGACTTGCGCTTTTCTCTTGTTGTTTAATAATTTGCCGAACAAATCTATCTCCCAACTTGCTGATACCGATGCATCATAACTCCATGATGTGGCGCCGCCGGCATACGACAAACCGCCTTGTGGATTGAGAGAGACTGAAGGAAGGAACGACAACTTTGCCGACTTAAGAGCAGCCTGCGCTTCTTTCACTCTCTCCATCGCCACCAAAAGGTCGGTGTTATTTTCAAGACCGTAATTAATTAATGTGCGTAGGTTTGTATCTGCGTAAATATCAGTCCAGCTGAGATCTGCTATCGAAGTAGTGTCGGCAGACGTCATATCTTCTGGCAGGCGATATGAATCTGGGGCAGCTACCTCCGGACGCTCGTATTGCCTGTAAATGTTACAGCTGCTCAACACGAAAGCGCATATTGTGATATATATTATCTTTTTCATCGTTTTATATTTTTAAAGTCAACGGACAACTGTCAACAGACAACTGTCTTTGTATCCATTTTTCAATTTTCAATTTTCCGTTTTCAACTTTCAACTCGTCTAAACTTCTCTTGTATTGCTTGGAATATCACGAACAATGACGGAACAATGAAGATCTGGCAAACCATACCAATCAGCATACCGCCGATGGCACCAGAACCTAATGCGCTGTTACCGTTTGCTCCTACTCCATGAGCGAACATCATTGGAAGAAGACCGATAATCATCGCGAGTGATGTCATAAGGATTGGACGAAGACGAGCGCAAGCAGCATCGATGGCAGCATCTACGATGCCCATTCCTGACTCACGTCTCGCGACAGCGAATTCCGTAATCAAAATGGCGTTCTTTGCCAACAATCCGATAAGCATGATAAGACCGATTTGTAAATAGATATTGTTATCGATGCCCATCATTCTCGCAAAGATGAATGTTCCTGCAAGACCGAATGGTATTGAAAGAATAACGACCAATGGAAGTATGTAACTTTCATATTGAGCACTTAACAGCAAGTAAACGAACATGATACAGATAATGAGAATCATTCCGAGTCCGCCGCTCTGACCTTGTTCTTCTCTCGTCATACCTGAATATTCATAAGCGTAGCCTTGTGGCAAGTATTGTTCTGCAGTCTCTTCAATAGCTTTGATTGCTTCTCCTGAACTATATCCTGGAGCTGGATTACCATTGACCAATATAGAAGTGAACAAATTGAATCTCTTGATGTTATCTGGACCATATACTCTTTCAAGTTCAATGAATTGAGTTATCGGTGCCATTTCATTTCCGTTTCTTATCTTGATATTATTAAGAGATTCCTTGTCGATTCTCAACTCAGGGCGTGCCTGAACCATAACACGATACAACTTGCCGAAGCGGTTGAAGTTAGAAGCGTAGATACCGCCGAAGTAACCTTGTAATGTCGTGAGAATATCTGATGGAGAAACGCCTGCCTGCTTGCATTTTGCAGCGTCGATGTTCACCATATATTGAGGATATGTAGGGTTGAAACTGGTGTTTGCCTGTGCTATCTCAGGGCGTTCGCTGAGACGAGCGATAAACTCTTGTGCCACTGCGTAGAACGACTCTATTGAACCTCCTGTCTTGTCCTGAAGGTTGAATTCAAAGCCTGACGACACGCTGAATCCAGGAATCATAGGCATTGAGAATGTGATGACACGACCTTCCTTCACGAGTTCTCTAGCCTGCATCATAAGCTTCATATTGAGAGCGTCGGCGCTTTCTGTCTCGTCGCGTTCTTCCCAGTCGTGGAGCTTACAGATAAATGTTCCGTAAGAACTTCCCATCGCGCCACTCAAAATACTGAAACCGGAAATAGCGGTATGTGTCTTGATAGCTGGCGTGTTTTCAACCAATTTCTCAATCTTCGCCATCGCGTCTTTTGTCTTATCCAATGATGTTCCAGCTGGCATGTCGACAGTCACGAAGATGGTACCGGTGTCTTCGTTAGGAACCAATCCCGTTGGCGTAGTTCCCATAAGATAGAACAATAATGCTGCGCCTGCCAAGACTGCGCCTATAGACAAAGTCTTGTTTTTAACGAAGAAACTTACGCCTTTGCTATATTTCTTGACGGTGACGTCGTAAGCAGTATTGAATGCAATGAAGAATCTCTTCAAAAGTCCTTTCTTCTCGCCATCGTGATTGTCGTGAGGTTTAAGGAATAACGCACATAATGCTGGTGATAATGTAAGAGCGTTGATAGCCGAGAACGCTATTGACACCGCCATCGTGAGACCGAATTGTCTGTAGAATGTTCCGGTGATGCCCGACATGAAGCTGACAGGGATAAACACCGCCATCATAACCAAAGTGATTGATATCAAAGCACCTGAAATCTCATTCATCGCTTCTATGGAAGCAGCCTTCGCCGACTTAGCCCCTCGCTCCAGTTTCTCATGGACCGCTTCCACCACCACAATGGCGTCGTCAACGACAATGGCGATGGCAAGAACCATAGCGCATAATGTAAGAAGGTTTATACTGAATCCCATTATTTTCAACATAAAGAAAGTACCAATCAAAGCGACAGGTATCGCAATGGCAGGGATAAGCGTAGAGCGGAAGTCCTGCAAGAAAATGAATACCACCAAGAAGACGAGCAAGAACGCTTCTAATAAAGTCTTGATGACCTCATGAATCGAAGCGAACAAGAAGTCGTTGGAGTCCAACAAAATGTCGTATGTGATTCCTGGAGGGAAGTCTCTTTTCTCTGCTTCGAGCAAAGCCTTGACTTCATTGATAATCTGCGTTGCATTAGAACCTGCAGACTGATAAATCATCGCTGTTATACCTTGATGACCTTGCGAGCGAGTGTCGATGGCATAAGTCAAAGAACCGAGTTCCACGTCAGCGATGGTCTTGAGTCTCAATATCTCGCCGCTTTCGTTTGCTCTTATGACGATGTCGCCGAATTCTTCTGGAGTCGCGAGTCTTCCTTTGTATTTCAGCATATATTGGAATGTCACGTTTTGTGAATTCTCGCCGAGCTGACCTGGTGCTGCTTCGATATTCTGTTCGTTAAGAGCCGCGACGACGTCTTTAGGCATCAATCCGTATTGCGCCATAACATCAGGTTTCAGCCATATTCTCATCGAGTATTCTGCGCCGAGGACCTGAGCGTCACCGACGCCACCGATACGTTTAATCTGAGGGATAACGTTAATCTTCAAGTAGTTATAAATAAACTCTTGGTCGTATTTATCGTTTTCGCTATATACTGTGAAAGCGAGTAAGATACTTGACTGCTTCTTGCTTGTCGTCACGCCGGCTTTTGTCACTTCGGAAGGGAGGAACCCCTGTGCTTTAGTGACGCGGTTTTGTACGTTGACAGCTGCCATGTCAGGGTCGCTGCCCGGTTTGAAATAAACGGTAATGGTTGCATCGCCGGTGTTGGTCGCCGTTGATGTCATATATGTCATATTCTCAACGCCGTTGATTTCTTCTTCGAGAGGCGCGATGACACTGTTGACTACAGTTTGAGCATTAGCACCTTGATACGACGCCTTGACTTCCACTGTCGGAGGCGCGATGTCGGGATATTGTGAAATAGGAAGCGTCAGAAGTCCGATGAGACCAAGAACAATTATTATGATGGAAATAACTGTCGAGAGGACCGGACGCTTGATGAATGTATCTAGTTTCATAATGTAACCTCCTTAATTATTTGCCGACAGCCTTGTTAAACTTAGCGTCTGCCTGTTCTTTTGTTATTGGTTTTATCTTCATTCCGTTCTTAACTGAAGAACCGACGCCTTCTATCACAATGACTTCGCCTAATTCAAGACCATCTGTAACGATATAGTTTTGTTCATAAGTAAGGTTATCGACTTTAATCTCACGCATTTCGGTAATGCTGTCGTTGAACACATAGACGAATTTCTTGTCTTGCATCTCAAATGTCGCGCTTTGAGGGACGAGGCGTGCGTTTGCAATCTCACGAGGAATATAGATTGTTCCTGTCGCTCCGCTACGCAAGATCTTTGCTGGGTTGTCAAAGTCTGCCGACATATTAGCAGCGCCTGTCTTTGTGTCGATAGAACCTGCCACTGACACTATCTTGCCTTTATGTTCATACATCGTTCCGTCGGCGAGTTTAAGTTCCACTTCAGGCATATATTTAAGGATGTCTTTCACGCCGCCTTTTTGTGTGTAATAAAGCATAAGTTTCTCATTGATGGAGAAGTCTGCTTTCACTACATCAATCTGCGACACTGTTGTGAGAGGCGTTGCCGTTGAAGGTCCCACGAGGCTACCGACGCTGAAAGGAATAGAACCGACGACTCCGTCGTTAGGACTTTTGATATAACTATAATCGAGATTGATTTTAGCTGTCTGCAATCTTGCTTCTGCTTGTTCCAACTGTGCTTTTGCCGATGCCAACTGGTTGTCGGCGAGTTTCTTTTCATACTCGCTGATGATGCCTTTCTCACAGAGATTTGTCTTGTTGACTGCAGTAAGTTCTGCTGTCTCCACTCCTACCTTAGCGGCGTTGACATTAGCGAGCGCCATGTTATAATCAGCTTGATAAGGAGCGTGGTCTATCTCAAAAAGCAAGTCGCCTTTCTTGACAATATCGCCTTCATCCACGTGTTTTTTCACGATTGCACCAGAGACGTTGCTTCTCACCTCAGCATCGGTATCGCCAGAGATGAGTGCTGGAAACGAGTTCTTTACGACAACAGGTTCCTCTTCAATAGCCATCACAGCATACTCTGGGACAACTTGTTGCACCTTATTTTCTTGACAAGAAAAAAGCAATGCCGATACTAACAACAACGACATTGCCTTGAAAGTAAATTTAGTTTTCATATAAAAATCCTTTTAGTTATACCTATTTAATAATCATCAACAAATATAATAAAAGTCTAAAGACAAAAGGTCAAAGTCTAAAGTTTTTTTTCAAAAAAAATCCATGATTTACGAGTAGTATTTAGTATTTTCATAAACAAAAAAAAAGCCGCTTCACAGCGGCTTCCTTCTACACTCATTTAGTGATTATTACTTTATTTTTTCGACGATTGCTTTAAATGCTTCTGGATTATTCAAAGCTAAGTCGGCTAAAACCTTACGATTAAGGTCGATGTTAGCTGCGTGAAGTTTACCCATGAATGTGCTGTATGTCATGCCGTATTCATGTGCTGCGGCATTGATACGGATAATCCATAATGAGCGGAAATCACGTTTTTTGTTTCTTCTATCGCGGTATGCGTATTGTAAACCCTTTTCGTAAGAGTTTTTAGCTACAGTCCAAACGTTTTTACGTGCGCTGAACTGGCCCTTTGTTTGTTTTAAAACTTTTTTGCGTCTTGCTCTTGAAGCAACTGCGTTAACTGATCTTGGCATTTTTTTACTTTTTATTCCGTTAGAGTGCCTCGCCCTTTCGAGAACTTTTCTACTCTAACAAGACGTTAAACAATTAATTTAAAATTACATGAGAAGCATTTCTTTCACAGCTTTCATATTAGCTGGCTCAACAATAGTAGCGTG
>JAZOSA010000038.1:0-18869 GCA_045656905.1 Bacteroidales bacterium | reverse complement strand
CGCCTAACGCATTTCTAACACCAATAGTTGCTTTTACATCTATGTCAATGGCTTTCATTTCTTCCATCTTTATGAAAACCATAATATCATTATATGCCTCCACCAACTTATTCTGCTCCTCTAATGATGGAACAGGGACTTTGATATTGAGGAATAATGGTTCCTGCAAATAATGGCGATTAGTAGTACCATTACTTGCTTGTTCGCAAAATTGAACGAATGCTTCTGTAGTTGTCAGCAGTGCTAAATAGTGAGGATTAATTATGTTATAATCCACATCGAATGTCCAGAAATTACCGGTGATAATTCCTCCATCCAGCACTTCCGGAACTACTCCAAATGCACCATTACGAGCATCGATTTTAGACAATAAAAATTGTCCTTTTGTAATCAAGAACTGATTCTTTGTGCCAATCTTACTACCAATCTCCTCGTCTCGCAAAAATATACCGCCATTACGAACTTTAATTGTTGCGCGTTTGTAAGTTTTGTCATCCTCTATAGTTACAGCGGTTTTATTGCGTTTCAAAAATTCCCCAATACGCATCATTGGGTATTTTTTATTGAATGAAATTTTTGAATCATTCAAATATTGCACACTCCAATTATACAGACCGCTGAATGGAACCGTTGAAATGTATTTGTTGTTTGTCATATCTCTACTTCCTTCCATTCATCCTCATCTGTTTTCTTGTATTGGAGAAAACCGTTTTCAAATTTATATTCCATATAGTTAGGAGTGCTTTCCCATAATTTATGTTCTTCTCTGTATTTGGTATATTCTACGAGTAATTCTTCCAATTCATTTTCACACTTGGCCCCAGTGGTGGTTATACCCGCCTTCTGTACCTGCGCGATAGGAATCTGATAATCGAAAAGTTGTTTAACTATTGGTTTTATCTCTTCGGCAATCTGCGCTTCGAGGACTTTGAGTTCTGCTTTCTTCACCTTAACCTCAGAACGAGGATTATTCTTATCCTCAATAAATGCTTTCAGCAAGGCAAGTTGCTCTGTATATTTAGCCGTTACCTGCTCATAAGCAGTAGTTTTTGCCTGCTCATATTGCACCACCTCCTCATCCGTAAACTTCTTAAAGAACATAAGGCTTGGCTTAACCGTTGCTCCGGAAGCCATAAAGACATCCTGTGGAATAGAGGTAATCAAAATAATCTTCGCCATACCCTCGAAGAGCTCACGCACACTTTGTAGTTGAGTGGTATTCAACACACCTTCAGGTAATACGATGCCCAAACGACCACCAGGTTTTAGCAATCGCAAACAACGCTCAATAAACAACACCTCGGTCAAGCCACTAAGTTTGCCTGAATCGTATAGACTAAGAACTGATTCGCCAATATTGCCATTGACCTGTTCCAAAGCCTTGGTGTACTCCACGCCATAACGCTTGGTGTAGTGTTTGATTTTTGCCTCGTCTGTAAACTTGTCAGCCTCGGTAATCTTCAAACTTTTTTCAACACGAGAACCAAATGGAGGATTTGTTAATATAACATCAAAACGATTTTCGAAGATACCATTCACATTTAATAATCCATCATGATGATGTACGCCGCCGTGTCCATCACCGTGCATAATCATATTCATCTTGGCAGTACGGGCCATACGAGGATTAGCATCAGTTCCAAAGATACAATTTTTAGAAAGATTATTTAAACGGCCACCTTCCATTTTAGTATCCAATTCTCTGTTCAATATATCAAAATAATCATCTACGAGCTCGTCTATTTCAGTACGTTTTTTCTGACTTAAAGATTCATATTCTTTATTAAACATCTGAACTTTTATCTGCTCTTTTATGCTTTGTATGTCTTTTTCTATTTTATCACGCACATACTCAAAAGCCTTGATCAAGAAACCTCCACTACCACAGCAAGGGTCACATATTATTTCTCCTTCTTCGGGATCGAGGACTGAAACAATGAAATCAACTATAGTACGAGGAGTGAAAAATTGACCCAACTCGCCACGGAATGTTTTGCCCAAGAATTTCTCGAAAGCAATACCCTTAACATCGTCAGCGGTGCGAGAGAGATTATAAACCTCTAACTCCTTTACAATAGCTTCAAAACTTGCTTCTTTAATTTTGATTGTATCGTTGGACTCAAAGAGATCATCTTTTACATAGTCTTCCTTTGTACGCTCAAACAACTGCTGATAGAAAGGCAAACTCTGTTTTGATTTTGTCTTGTCGTATGCCTCTCGCAATTTCTTAAACTCCTCCTCAGAGAATATTTGTGTACCTGTATTATCACGCTCATAGCGAATCTTGATAAACAATACCTTGCTTATCTCGTCAAATGCTGCTTCTGGAGAAAGCTTGTCGTTATTACGAATAATATTATGACACTTAAAGAGTAGTTTACTGAATTCATCACGAGTAAAAGCCTTTGTTTGACTTAACAATTCTTTAATTTTCTTATCATTAGTAAGTTCTTCAGCTTTTGGAATATCTACAATTTCTTCCAATTGTTTTGGCAACTTGCCTTTTACTACCTTGAATACTCTTGTTTCTTTGAGGTTTGTTGTAACAAAGAAATCAGCACCAGCCCAGGCTGCATAATTATATCCTTGAAAATAATCTTCTTCACGAATTGTAATGTGTTCAGCTTTACACTCAACAACAATTGCAGCTGAAGCATCTTCATTTTTTGCAGAATTAGATTTCCAAATAACAATATCAGCTCTTGCTTTTCCTTGGCCACGACTAGAATTATTTACTTGAATTTCCTGTTCCATTTGGTTTAAATCATATCCATAATGGTTTACAAGACGGCAAATATATTCCTGACGAACACGTTCTTCTGGTGTTGAAACCAGCCATTTGTCTTTAAGTGGAGCGAAAATCTTATTGTCTTTGGTTTGAATTTCCATATCTTATTCCTTAGTTTATCAATTACTTTTCAGAAGTAAAATTATTCTTATACTTTGTTTCTAAAAATACATTCTGTAAATGTTATGATTACACTATATAAAAATATAATGCATAGTCATTTGTATAGTCATTAAATTCTATATGATACAACTTACAAAATTATAAAATTATTTAACGAAAGAATAAATGAAAAAGAAAAAAACAGATAATTATTTACATTTATTTTATAACCTTGTCTGTATTGAATGAATACATGAAATTTTCATTTTTTACTTATCATACTTTCATGTGTTAGAAAATTTAAACTATAATAACTTACGCAAACACAATCGCTGTTGTTTGTATTATTATTGTTCATTTACAGCAAATTCATCAATTGGTATCAACCTTCAAACTTTTATTAAAACCACCTGCAATTCGTATAATAATATTTTGTACTTTTGAGGGTTAAATAAAAATTGAATTTAAATTTGATAATTATGGATACAAGAATCATTGAAGAAAAGTTTAAGTCATTATTTGGCAATGATTATATGGTTTATACCTCCCCTGGTCGCGTCAACCTCATAGGCGAACACACTGATTATAACGGCGGTTTCGTTTTCCCAGGCGCAATCGACAAAGGTATCTACGCAGTCATCAATCCTAACGGCACTGATAAAGTTCGCGCTTATTCTTTGGATTACAGTCAACAGGCTGAGTTCGGCATGAACGAAGAGGACGCTCCTCAAGAGTCATGGGCTCGTTATATCTTCGGCGTTTGCCGCGAGATGAAGAAACGTGGCTTCAAACCTAAAGGCTTCGACACCGTATTCGTCGGAGACGTGCCTCTCGGAGCAGGCATGTCATCATCAGCTGCCTTGGAATCAACATTCGCCAATGCCTTAAATGAAATCTTCAACCTCAATATTGACCGCTTCGAACTCGCAAGAATCGGTCAGTCAACAGAACATAACTACTGCGGAGTTAAATGCGGCATCATGGACCAATTCGCTTCTGTCTTCGGAAAGAAAGGTCATCTCATGCGCCTCAACTGCGCTACCATGGAGTTCGAATATTTCCCATTCAACCCAGAAGGTTATAAAGTGGTTCTCCTCGACACTGTCGTAAAACACGAACTCGCTTCTTCAGCATATAACAAACGCCGCGAGTCTTGCGAAAACGCCTGCGCTCATATCAAGGCTAATCATCCTGAAGTGAATTTCTTGAGCGACGCTACAATGGCAATGCTCGACGAGGTGAAAGCAGAACTCTCTGAAGAGGATTACATGCGCGCTGTCTATGTCATAGGCGAGAAACAACGCGTCCTAGACGTATGCGCAGCTTTGGAAAAAGGCGACTACGAGACTGTCGGCGACAGAATGTTCGGCACTCACTACGGCATGAGCAAGGAATATGAAGTAAGCTGCGAAGAACTCGACTTCTTGAACGACATCGCTAAACAATGCGGAGTGACAGGCTCTCGCGTCATGGGCGGCGGCTTCGGCGGTTGTACAATCAACCTCGTAAAAGAAGATTTATACGACAACTTCATCGCTACAGCAAAGAAAGAATACCTCGCAAAATACAACCGCGAACCTAAGGTTTATGATGTCGTCATTTCTGACGGAGCGAGAAGGATTAAATAAGCATTTAGCTGTTAGCTATCAGCTATCAGTAGAGACGCGTCGATTACACCAATAAAAATTAACAATATGTTATTGTTGCGTCTCTGATAAATAGATAAATATAAAAAACGTGTCAGCGACAAATTGTGGACGAAGACTGTTGTCCGTTGTCTGTTGACCGTTGACAAAAAAATAAAGAAAATGAAACCAACATTATTAGTATTAGCAGCGGGAATGGGTTCTCGTTACGGCGCGTTGAAACAGATGGATGGCGTAGGTCCTAACAACGAGGCTATCTTGGATTATTCAATCTACGACGCTAAAAGAGCTGGTTTTGGCAAGGTCGTCTTCGTGATTCGCAGAGACTTCGCTGAGGCTTTTGAAAAAGTAAACAACACAGAACGCTTCGGCATTCCTGTAGAATATGTATATCAAAGCATCGACGCTCTTCCTGAAGGCTACTCAGTACCAGAAGGCAGAGAGAAACCTTGGGGCACATGCCACGCTGTTCTCATGGCAGCCGACACCATCAAAGAGCCTTTCGCAGTCATCAACGCTGACGACTTCTACGGCAAAGAGGCTTACGAAGTGATGGCAAAATATCTCACTGAATGCGAAGGCAAAAGAGGCGCTTACAGCATGGTGGCTTATAAATTGAGAAACACATTATCAGAATTCGGAACCGTTTCAAGAGGCGTCTGCACTCAAGACGAAAACAATTACCTCCAAACTATTGTCGAACGTACTTCTATCGCTAAGACTGAAGACGGCGCTGCCTTCACCGACGAAGAAGGCTCTCACCCACTCGACTTAGACACTTTGGTGTCAATGAATTTCTTCGGTTTCACTCCTGACTTCTTCGAACATTCAAAAGAAGGTTTCAAGAAATTCTTGGAAGGTCCAGCACAAACCAACATCAAGGCTGAGTTTTTCATTCCTTTGATGGTCAACACCCTCATCAACAGCGACGAAGCTAAGTTGAGAGTCTTGTCGAGCGACGCTGCTTGGTTTGGCGTGACATATAAAGAAGACAAACCAGATGTAGTGGCAAAAGTACAGTCCCTCATCGACAGAGGCGTGTATCCTAATCAGCTTTGGAAATAATTTACAATTTACAATGAACAATTGACAATTGGAACAAAGACTGTTGTCTGTTGACCGTTGTCCGTTGACAAAATAAAAAAATCATGAACATCGAAAGAATAGAACATGGAACATTGGAAGATGGCGGTGCTATCTATGTTTACAAACTCACTAACGCTAATGGCGCAAATGTGACATTATGTAACATCGGCGCGGGCATCGTTTCTATAGTGGTTCCAGATAAAGACGGTAAGATGACTGATGTCGTCCTTGGTTATAAAGACCTCGCTTCTTATATAGGCGACGGTCCTTGCGCTGGCAAGGTTCCAGGTCGTTTTTCAAACAGAATCTGTGAAGGTAAGTTCAGCATCGACGGCAAAGAGTTTCAGTTAGTCCTTAACACCGGTGAAGGAAAGCATCATCTTCATGGTGGCAACGACGGCTTCGCTAACCAGCTCTGGTGCGGAGAAGTCAATGAAGATGGCAACGTTGAATTCACTTATTTCTCAGAAGATGGCGAATGCGGCTATCCTGGCGAACTTCTCGCAAAAGCAGAATATCACTGGAGCGACGACAACGAACTCACTCTTACCTTGAAAGCAGAAAGCAGCGAGCCTACAGTCGTCAACCTCACCAACCACGTTTATTTCAATTTAAAAGGCGAAGGCAACGGCAATATCTTAGACCATAATCTGAAACTTTACGCAAGCAACTATCTCCCTGCAACAGAAGAATTGATTACAACCGGCGAAATCGCTACAGTGAAAGACACTCCTATGGATTTCACCGAAGGCAAACTCATCGGCCGTGACATCAAAGCCGACTTCCCTGCTTTGGTAAATGGCAAGGGTTACGACAGCTGCTGGGCTATCGACAATTATAATAATGGTGTGATGAATCCAGCCGCTACATTAAGCAGCGAGGTTTCAGGCATCAAAGTCGATATCATGACAACACAGCCAGGCGTTCAGATTTATACCGGCAACTGGTTGAGTGGCTGCCCAGAAGGTAAATGCGGCAAGTCATACGAAGACTACGAAGGCGTTGCTCTTGAATGTCAAGCCTTCCCTGACGCACCAAATAAAGCCAACTTCCCTAGCGCAGTATTACGTCCAGGCGAAGAATATAAAGAAGTAATTAAATTTAAGTTTTCAACATTATAAAAATTAAAGAAATGGAAAAAAAACAAGGTAATTTTTTGGCAATCATCGTGATGATTCTTTTGTTCGGTATGATTTCATTCGTGACAAACTTAGCATCACCGATGGGCGACATTTTGAAAAATCAGTTCAGCGTCGCTAACTGGATGGGAACATTAGGTGTTTTGGCAAACTTTATTGCTTACGCAGTGATGGGTATTCCTGCAGGTAATATGTTGCAAAAATACGGTTACAAGAAAACTGCTTTGGCAGCTGTCACAGTAGGTTTCGTCGGCGTTGGCATCCAGACAATTTCAGGTACTATCGACAGCAACACAGCTTTCGGTGTTTATCTCCTCGGTGCTTTCATCGCAGGTTTCTCAATGTGTATGTTGAACATCGTTGTCAACCCAATGCTTAACAAACTCGGTGGCGGCGGTAACAGAGGTAACCAACTCGTACAAGTCGGTGGTTCATTCAATTCATTGATGGGTACAGCATGTATCTTCTTGACAGGTGTTTTCGTTCCTAGCATCGTTGATGCTAAAATCAGTCAAGTATTCCCATTGATGTTCATCGCATTAGGAATCTTCGCTTTAGCATTCCTCGTCATCTCAATGACAGACATCCCAGAAAACCCAGCACAAAAAATCGAGAAAGGTGCAAAATCACAATACGGACCAATGTCATTCCGTCACTTCGTATTTGGCGCTATCGCTATCTTTATCTATGTTGGTGTTGAAGTTGGTATTCCAAACGTATTGCAAAAATGGTTACAAAACGGCGGTTTGAACGTCGCTACAGGTGCTGAAGCTATCGCTGGTACAGTTACAGCAACATACTGGTTATTGATGCTCGTCGGTCGTTTGGCAGGTGCAGCATTAGGTGCAAAAGTCTCAGCAAAAGCAATGTTGACAGTAGCATCAGGCATCGGTTTCATTTTCGTTGCATTAGCAATCTTCTTAAACCCATCAACAGTTGTAAATCTTCCTGTATTCAAAGGCACAGAAGGTTTCGGTTTGGCACAAGTTCCAGTCAATGCAGCATTGTTAGTATTATGCGGTCTCTGCACATCAGTTATGTGGGGCGGCATCTTCAACTTAGCTGTTGAAGGTCTCGGCAAATACACAGAAAGAGCTTCTGGTATCTTCATGGCATTGGTTTGCGGCGGTGGTATCTTGCCATTCGTACAAAACCTCGTCGTTGACTTGAGCGGCAACTACTTAGTAAGCTACTGGGTTGTTGCAGCAGGTCTCGCATTCTTGTTGTTCTACGCTTTAGTAGGATCAAAGAATGTCAACAAAGACATTCCTGTAGAATGATAAAAATTAAAATATGAAATACTTAGGGACGTAGTTCTGCTGCGTCCCTAAATAATATCCCCACATATCCGGTAAGGTTAAATTGGCTCACGATTTTTACTATGAAGAAGGTATTGACGATTATCACGAAGAACACAAGCCAATAATCATTAAGTATTGAAATATATCAGAATAAAAACTGGAGAGGAGTATAATTTTAGTTTCTCCTCTCCTTTTTTTATTTAATGAACTGTGTTTGAGTTTTAATTAAATTAAAGTATTGCTGTATATTTCCTTATGTTTTCAATATCCTCCTCCTAGCGCTTTATACAATTTCACCATCGTGATTTGCTTGTCGCGATAGGCGTTGCTGAGGCTTATCTGTGCGTCGAGATAATTTCTCTGAGCGTCGAGCACGTCGAGATATCCGATTACGCCATTGATATATTGAAGCTGCGCCAACTCCATAGTCGCCTGCGCTGATTCTTTCAAAAGCAAACGTGATTCGTAAATCTGCTTTATCTTGTAAAATTCAACCAAAGCGTTCATCACGTCATAGAATGCCGACATCACGACTTTCTCGTAATTATAACATTCTTGTTCATAAACAGCAATCTGCGCTTTATATTTAGCTTTGTTGCTGCCCATATTAAACACAGGCGACAGAAGATTAGCACCTATGAAAAACATCGGCGACGAGAATAATGAAGCGATTTTGTCTGTCTCAAAACCGAGGTTTGTCGTCAATGCTATCTTAGGAAACATATTGGTATACGCGACTCCGACTTTAGCATTCGCTGCAATGAGTTTCTGTTCCGCTTTTCTCACGTCCGGACGCCTCTCCATCAAATCTGACGGCAAACCGACAGGAATGCTGTCTGGCAATATCAGATTATTCTGTGTCTCAATCCTTTCAACTCTTTTAGGATAACTTCCCGACAATGCCAGAATCTCGTTTTCCTTTATCGCAATCTTTTTCTCTAAATCCGGAACCATAGTGGCGGTCTTCGCATATTCCAGCTTCGCCTGCTGATATGACGTCTCACTCGTCAATCCTCCTTCAAAACGAATCTTGGCAAGCTTCACTCCGTCTTCTCGGGCTTTAAGTGTCTGTTTGACAATGCGTAGTTCGTTATCTAAAGCTATAAGCTCAAAATAAATCTCAGCGACTTCCGCCACCAGACTCATCATCAAGGCGCGCTGTCCTTCTATCGTCGACATATATTCCGCAATGGCGACGTCATTAGCCCAACGTAAATTGCCCCATAAATCTAACTCCCAGCTGATGTTGGCTTTCAATCCGTATTCAACATCGTGAGGCTGCTTGTCAAAATTACCTTGATAGTTAAGTTTCTCGTCTTGACCATAGACATTAGCATTCACCTTTGGATAGAAATTAGCATAGTCTATCTTCTTTCTCGCTGCCATTTCTTTCACCTTAGCGACGGCAATCTTCATGTCTTTGTTATTTTCCAAAGTATGATGAATGAGATTCCTGAGATTGGTGTCGGCATAGACGTCCCACCATTTCATATCGGCAAAACAAGTGCTGTCTTGCGTATACGACACGAATTTCTCCGGCATATCTATTTCCATCTTAGCATAATCCTTCCCTATCTTACAAGAAGAAAACACGAAGACAGATAATATGATTATGATATATTTTTTCATGACACTGACTTTTTAAATTTATTCTTGATTTTATAAACAAGGACAAAGAAGAACGGCACCATAATTACGCCGAATATCACCGCGCTTATCATTCCGAAGAAGACGCCTGTTCCTATGGCCTGACGGCTGGCAGAACCCGGACCGCTTGACAATACCAACGGTATCAATCCTAAGATGAATGCCAATGATGTCATCAAAATAGGACGGAATCTCTGACGCGTTGCCATGACGGCTGCATGCACTACGTCTTCTCCTCTATCGACCATTTCCTTTGCAAACTCAACGATGAGAATGGCATTCTTGGCGGCGAGTCCCATCAGCATAACGAGACCTATCTGGAAGTAGATGTCGTTTTCCAACCCGCAAATCCATACGCCTAGATATGAACCTAACACAGCTACTGGCAACGACAATATCACTGCTACAGGAACAATCCAACTTTCGTATAAAGCGGCGAGGAATAGGAATACGAAAACGAATACCAAAAGCAGTATAACCGTCAATTTTCCTCCGGCTTTCTTCTCTTGATATGACAGTCCGCTCCATTCCACGTCGATGTTCTTTGGAAGATGAGTGTCTACAATTTCTTCCATCACTTTTGTCGCTTCACCAGAACTGTATCCATGAGCTGCCTGTCCTCTGACAACCACACTGTTGAACATATTGAATCGAGTTATGCTGCCAGGACCTGTGGTGTATGACGTGCTGCCTAACGAAGTCAATGGTATCATAGTCTTGTTCGATCCTCGCACATAAAAGAGATTTATGTTGTTCTGCGACTGACGATAGTCGGATTCCGCTTGTATGTAAACGCGATAGACTCTGTTGAAAAGGTTGAAGTCGTTGACATAGACGCTGCCTGTATAAGCCTTCATTGTGGAGAAAATCTCAGCCATAGGGACGCCAGCTAGCTTTGCCTTATCTCTGTCGACATCGAAATAAATCTGCGGTATTGATGATTTCAATGATGTTGACAAACTCGACAACTCCTTACGTTTTGAAGCGTAATACATCAAGGTGTCGGTAGCAGCGACCAAATTGTCGAATGTCGCATCGGAACGCGCTTCCAACTGCATCTCAAAACCTCCCGATGATCCTAATCCTGGAATGACTGGTGGCAATGAAAGATATACTTTTGCTTCCGGATAACGAGAGAATTCCTTTCTCACCTTATCCATAATCTCTTGTATTGTAGTGTCATCTCTGTCTTTCCAAGGTTTAAGAATGACCGTAAGTTCCGTTGCCGACTGACTTGTTCCGACACGCGAACTGGAACCGACGACACTTTGTACGTATTCAACTTCATCAAGTTGCATAAGATAATCGACGGCTCTGTCGGCAACGACGCGTGAACGTTCAAGTGTAGCATTTTCAGGCAATTCCAACTCGACCTTGAAATATCCTTGGTCTTCTGAAGGAAGGAAACTTGTAGGAATTATTTTATTTAAACCAATGATAAAGACGACAATGACGCCGAACCACAGCAACATTCTTCTAGGATTTTTAACAAGACCTTCAATAGCGTTTCCATAACGATTTTCACCTATATGCAAAAACTTATTGATGTTTCTGAAGATGATATTAGGTTTGTCATTATTCTTTGGTCTTAATATCAAAGAACACATCACCGGACTTAATGTCAGAGCTACAACTGTGGAAATCAACACTGAAACCACGATTGTTATAGTAAATTGTCTGTACAATATTCCTGTTATTCCCGACAAGAAACTCACAGGAACGAACACTGCTGCGAGCACTAATGATGTAGCGATGAGCGGACTGACGAGAGTCTCCATCGCTTTCTTCGTCGCTTCGTACGGCGACAGATGTTCTTGTTCCATAATGCGTTCCACATTCTCCACCACCACGATGGCGTCGTCAACGACGATGCCGATTGCGAGTACAAGTCCGAGAAGCGTTAATATATTTAAAGAAAAACCGAATATCAGCATGAAACCGAATGTTCCTATCAAGGAAATCGGCACTGCCACCAAAGGAATCACTGTTGCTCTCCAGCTTTGCAATGAAAGGAACACGACGAGAATGACGAGTATCAACGCCTCGAATAATGTCTTGTAAACCTCTGATATTGATTCAGAAATATATGTCGTCATATCGAATGGAATCTCATAGCTCATTCCTTCAGGGAAATTCATGCTTATCTCTTCCATCAATTCTTTGACGTCATTTGCCACTTCCACAGCATTTGCGCCTGGCAACATATATATTCCTAAAACCGCAGCGTTCTCGCCATTGATGCCGCTCTCTGTATTGTACGACTGTGCTTCCAACGAGATTCTCGCCACGTCGCGAAGTCTTATCAATGAACCGTCGGGGTTGGCGCGCAACACGATTTCTTCAAATTGTCCGACAGTAGAAAGACGACCTTGAGTAGTGATTGGCGTAGTGATATCGAATCCCGACATCGGAGCCTTGCCCAACTCACCTGCCGCTGATTCTCTGTTCTGGTCTTTCAGACTATTCTGAAGGTCGGCGATGGTGAGACCATAACTCGCCAATTTATCTGGCTGCACCCATATCTGCATAGCGTAATAACGGCTGCCGATATTAGAGACTCTGCCCACTCCCGGGATACGTCTGATGAGGTCGAGGACATTGAGTGTCGCGAAGTTACTGAGATAAATTTCATCAAATTTTGGGTCTGATGATGTCAGGCATATCGTCATGAGCTGACTTGGTGACTGTCGTTCGACGTTGATACCGTTCTGCACCACTTCTGCTGGCAATCGCGACTCTGCCAGTTTGATTCTGTTCTGGATGTCGACGGCGGCGAGTTCCGGATTGGTTCCAATGTCAAAGGTCACGGTAGCAGAGAAACTTCCGGAGTTGGAACTCGTGGATTCCATATATATCATGCCTGGAGTTCCGTTGAGTTGCTGCTCTATCGGAGTCGCCACTGCCTGCGCCACTGTGAGCGAGCTGGCGCCTGGATATGACGCGCTGATCTTAACGACAGGCGGCGTGATTTGCGGATATTGATCTATCGGCAACATCGACAGTCCGATAAACCCGACAACGACTATAAGGATGGAAACGACAATAGAAAATACTGGCCTGTCTATAAAAAACGATACTTTCATAACAAACCTCCTTAATTTTTATAGTTGAAATCTACCCTATCTCCAGGATTCAACTTATGATATCCTTCTGTCACTATAAATTCTCCCGGACTGAGACCTCTCTCAACGACCACATTATTATTGATTTCTGGTCCTATCTCGATAAATCTTCTCTCCACCGTGGAGTCTACGCGCAAAACATAAATGTACGCGCCGCCTTTCTCAATGTCAACAGATTTCAAAGGAACTACAGTAGCGTTTTCTCTTACATCCAGAAGCAACTTAACCTTTGTAAACTGTCCTGGTAACAATGCTCTGTCTGGATTTGTCATCGCTGCTCTTACCGAGAATGTTCCTGTGAGTTCATCTACTTGAGGAGCGGCAAAGTCAACAAGTCCTTTATATGGATAAATAGTGTTGTCTGCCAATGTAATTGTGACATAAGGCTGCCATGAACGTGTGGTGTCTTTCTGTCCAAGTTCCACATTTCTTTCCTTAGATTTAAGATAATCCAAGGCTGTCATGCTGAAGTCAATAAGCACTGTATCCATCTTTATTATAGTCGCCAGATGTGACTTTGACGACGGTCCGACCAATGTTCCTAAGTCGACTTCACTTTCTGATATATATCCTGATATTGGAGAATTTACCGTTGTATAACCGAGTTCCAGTTCTGCCTGATACAAGTCGGCTTCGCTCATAGACACTGAGGCTTTTGCTGTTTCATAAGCAGCAATCGCATTATCCAAATCAAGTTGGCTTGCGGCGTTTTGTTCGTATAACGGACGTATTCTTTCAAGGTCGCGTTCCGCCTTGCGTGCCTGCGCCATGTCTTTGTTGAGCTGAGCCTTTGCCTTGTCAACTCTCGCCTTGTATCTGTCCTGACTTATTATAAACAGAAGCTGGTTTTTGCTGACGTGCGTGCCTTCTTCAAATAACATCTTCTCCAAATAACCTTCAACACGCGCTCTCACTTCAACGAACTGCTGAGCTCTGATGCGTCCCACATATTCTCCATAAATCGCGACGTCTTCCTGCTTCACCTTTTCAACAGTGACCATCGGATAAATCTCTTCCTGTTCTTCCTTATCTAAAAAATGAAAAACGACAGCTGCAATGACAATAAGTAATAATGCTGTAATAATTAGTTTCTTGTGTTTAGTGATAAAATTGATTTTTTCCATGTATATAATAGTTAATAAATGTAGACTTCACAACGATTATACCAATACATTTCTTATTGATATATTATACTTTAGCGATTCTTGCATGAAACATGACTTCCACAATATGTGTATTTTTTCCACACACCACAAAAAAGGACTAAAGAATAATTTAAATCTTTAGTCCTTTATCTTTAGACTTTAGCCATTAGCCGTTAGTCTTTATTATCGTCTCATTTGTTGTTGCTGTTGTCTCTGCATCTCTTCCAATCTCTTTTGGAAATTAGATTTCTTGACAGGTTTTCTCTTGGCTCTTTCAATTTGCTCACGTACTTTATCTTCGTTGATGAAAATCTTGAAGAGATACATTTGCAAGAATGTAATCAAGTTGACTAAGAGGTAATAATAACTCAAACCTGCTGAGTAACTGTTGAATATTCCGAGGAACATGATTGGCATAAGATACATCATCAACTTCATACCTGGCATCGCTTGATTGCCTTGTGCCTGTTGCATTTGTTTGTTATTGATATAGGTATAAAGCAATGTTGAAATAGTCATCAATAATGTGAACAAACTGACGTGATCTCCATAGAATGGAATATTGAATGGAAGGTCTAAAATGCTGTCGTATGTTGACAAATCGTCTGCCCATAAGAATGACTGTTGACGTAATTCGATACTTGATGGGAAGAAACGGAATATCGCAATCAAGATTGGGAATTGCAATAACATTGGAAGACATCCCGATGTTGGACTTGCACCTGCCTTCTTGTAAAGATCCATGATAGCTTGTTGTTTCTTCATGGCGTCTTCTTGTTTTGGATATTTTGCGTTGATTTCATCGATTTCTGGTTTCAAGACACGCATCTTTGCTGATGACAAATATGATTTGTAAGCGATTGGCATCAAACATACTTTGATGATGATTGTCAATATCAAGATTACAATACCATAGTTCCAACCGTAATGTCCTAACCAATCGAATACGTTGATAACAATGAGTTTGTTAATCCAAGACACGAGTTTGCCACCGAGAGGAATCTGGTCTTCAAGATTCAAGTCGTATTGTTTCAAGACTTTGAAGTTGTTAGGTCCGAAATAATATGACATCTCAATCTTATTGTCTTCGTTCAAACCATCGAAAGGAACGTCGATAACAGCACTCATAGATTTTTGATAACGTTTGTTCGATGGTCTTGATTTAGTATGTAATTCAACAAATGCGTCGTCGAAACTATCTTTTGAGATAAGAGCATAGCTGAAGAACTTCTGTTTGAATGAAATCCATTTAACGCCAGAGCTCAATTCTTTTTCTTCATTAGCGACTTCTGTCTTAGAAAGAGCTTCTACGTCATTGTTTGAATACATATAATATATTGTCTCGAAATTGATGCGGTCGCTGGCTTTTTCTTGTTTAAGAACGTCGACTGCCCAATCCATTGACATAAAACGAGTGTTAGATGGGATTATACCTTTAAGGTTATTTGTAACAATGTCAAAACCAAGCATATATTGGTCTTTGTACATTGTATAACGATATTCCAAATATTTATCAAGACTCTTGTTACCTTCAGAATCAGCCACATAAGCGCGAAGTGACATCACTAATGAGTCTTTTCCATCAAGTGTTATTGTTTCATTTCCTTCGTATGGGAAACCATTGATATATGGTTCGAAATAAAGGTCATAAGAATTGACGCCTTTACCGTCGGCGATGAATTCAAGGTTAAATCTTGATGTCTCTTCATCGAATCCTATCAAAGGAAGTGAGTCGTAAGTCTTGTAATCTTTAAGTTCGACGGTCTTAACATAAGCGCCTCTTGAAGAAAGGTCTACTTTGAGCAATTCGTTTTCGAGAGTCCATGTTTTGTTTTCGCCTACAGAAGCGTTTGCGAATGAACCGAATTGATTGTAACGTGCTGCGTAAGATTCATCTTCAACGATGTCGTTTGTTTCTGTCATAACGGCATTTGCTTCTGCCATTGCGATTGAATCCTTTACGAAGCGTTCTTGTTTTACTCTGTTGATAGAGTCTTGAATGTGACGTTGTTGTGCAAGTTCTTCTTTAGATGGTGTCATCCATACTGACCAACCGATTAAGATTCCTAAAATGAGGACGATACCAATAAGAGAATTTTTATCCATATAATTCCATTTAATTTTTAAAGGTGCAAAAATAACATAAAAGACTATTTTACATTATTTTTACACCTATTATTCAATGATAAAATCTGATATTTTATTGATTATTTTCCGCTATATTCAAGCATTGCTTTTACGAAACCGACGAACATAGGATGTGGTTTTGCCACTGTGCTCTTATATTCTGGGTGATATTGAGAAGCGACATACCATGGATGGTCTTCGATTTCAACGACTTCAACCAAGTTTGTATCTGGGTTGACACCTGTTATCTTCATGCCGTGTTTCTTGAATTCTTCAATATATTCGTTATTGAATTCATAACGGTGACGGTGACGTTCTGAGATGAGTGTCTCGCCGTATGCTCTGTAAAGATTTGAGTTTTCGTCAACTTTACAAGGATAAGCGCCAAGACGCATTGTACCGCCCATATTGGTGATATTCTTTTGTTCAGCCATAATGTCGATGACTGGATGTTTTGTATCTGGACTCATTTCGCGTGAGTGAGCGTCTTCATAACCGAGGACGTTTCTTGCGAATTCAACGACAGCGCATTGCATACCGAGGCAGATACCCATGAAAGGAATCTTGTTGACGCGAGCGTATTCAACAGCGTTGATCTTGCCTTCGATACCTCTGCTGCCGAAACCAGGAGCGACTAAGATACCATCGACGCCTGCGAGAATATCCTTAGCATTTTCTCTTGTAATCTCTTCACTATGGATGCTCTTGATATGGACTTTTGTCTCATTAGCAACACCACCATGAATCAAAGCTTCACGGATTGATTTGTATGCGTCTTTCAACTCAACATACTTACCGACTAAAGCTACTGTTATATCATGTTTTGGATTGTGAAGACGTTCCAAGAACTTTTTCCAGTTTTCAATGTCAATTTTTTCTGGTATTTCTGTATTTGTCTTTCTCAACACTTCTCTGTCGAGACCTTCTTCCATCATCAAGACTGGAACGTCATAGATTGAGTCAGCGTCGATACATTCAATGACTGATGTTTTTTCAACATTACAGAACAAAGCAATCTTAGATTTGATTGATTGAGTGAGATGTTTTTCACAACGGCAGACGATGATGTCTGGCTGAACACCTTGTTCTTGCAATGATTTAACAGAATGCTGTGTAGGTTTGGTCTTGAGTTCTTGTGCTGCTGAGAGATAAGGAACCAATGTAAGGTGGATAACTACTGAATCCTGTCCCATTTCCCAACGCATTTGGCGGATAGCTTCTACGAATGGCAAAGACTCGATGTCGCCCACTGTGCCGCCGATTTCTGTGATAACGAAATCATATTTTCCAGTATGACCAAGAAGCTTGACGCATCTCTTGATTTCGTCTGTGATATGAGGAACGACTTGGACTGTTGATCCAAGATATTCGCCTTTTCTTTCTTTGTTGATAACACTTTGATAGATACGACCCGTTGTTACGTTGTTAGCCTTTGATGTTGCTGTATTTGAGAAACGTTCGTAGTGACCTAAGTCGAGGTCTGTTTCAGCACCGTCTTCAGTTACAAAACATTCTCCGTGTTCGTATGGATTCAATGTACCTGGATCTATATTGATATATGGATCGAGTTTTTGAATTGTTACTGAAAATCCTCTTCCTTGCAATAATTTTGCTAAAGATGAAGAAATTATACCTTTACCCAAAGATGATGTAACACCACCGGTTACAAAAATGTATTTTGTCTTTTTCATAAAAAAGGATTTTATACGATAAAACAACTATTTAGACGGGTTGCAAAATTAGTAAACTTTATTGACAAAAAAAAGAGATTTAATTTATTTTTTTGAGGGATTTTGCAGCGAGTCGTAAGCAACGAACTCCCGCTTCGGAGGCGGGAGTTCATTTTATTGTTCAAGATACATTCTCAAAAGATTTCTGTTAGGATGCTGTTTCAGTTTTTTAAGAGCCTTATCTTTAATTTGTCTCACTCTTTCTCTCGTAAGATCAAGTCGATAAGCTATTTCTTCTAAAGTGTAGCTGTGCGACACATCTATGCCGAAGTACAAGTTGACAATTTCCCTTTCCTTATCTGTCAACACCGACATTGAACGGCGTATCTCCGTACCATCGAATTTACGTATGATGCTTTCATCTGTAGAAGCAGAACCTTCTGGAATCAGGGTGTCAAGCAACGACATGTCGTCATCGTCGCTTATTGGAGCGTCCATAGATATTTCTTTGGCATTCATACGAATCGCCGCCATGACTTTATGTTCAGGCAAATCCAACTCTTCTGCAATCTCCTTGACTGTAGGTTGCCTGTGATACAACTGTTCCAGTCGTGTTGATGTCTTCTTTATCTTCGACAACGCTCCTACTTGATTCAATGGAAGTCGTACCATCCTTGATTGTTCAGCCACCGCTTGCAATATGGATTGTCGTATCCACCAAACGGCATACGAAATAAACTTAAATCCTTTTGTCTCGTCAAATCTTTGCGCAGCTTTTATAAGACCGACATTGCCTTCGTTTATCAAATCCGGCAAACTCAGTCCTTGATTTTGATATTGTTTTGCAACCGAAACCACAAATCTCAGGTTTGCTTTCACCAATCTTTCCAGTGCGATTTCGTCTCCTGCTTTTATTCTTTGTGCAAGCACCACTTCCTCTTCTGGTGTCACCATATCTTCTCTTGCTATATCAGCAAGATATTTATCCAACGATCCTAACTCACGATTCGTTATTGATTTAGAAATTTTTAATTGTCTCATACTTTAGTCTAACAAAGTTGTTTTTAGATTGTTTTATAGTTTTTCTTTCCTCCTC
>JAZOSA010000037.1:0-4790 GCA_045656905.1 Bacteroidales bacterium | reverse complement strand
GACGACTTTCTCGGCATTGATAATTATGACATTGTCGCCACAATCACTGTGGGGAGTAAAGCATGTCTTCCTCTTACCTCTTAGGACCTGTGCTACTTCTGAAGCTAATCTACCCAGAATTTGGCCCTCAGCGTCAACGATATACCATTTCTTGTTGGCATTTTCTTTGTTGACACTAATTGTTTTGTAACTTAATGTATCCATTTGATTAATAATAATTTATGCTGTTAATTCAACATTTGTTTTCTATTCTATAAAACAGGGTGCAAAATTAAAACTTTTTTTCTTATAAAACAACACCTTGCGAAAAAAAAGTTTATGGTTGATAGTTTATGGTTTAGAGTAGTTTTTTAGTGGAAAGTTTTATGTTGAAAGTTTGTTTGAATTACTTGAATTTTATCGGTACACTTTCAACTTATAACTATTTAACTTTATACTACTCTACACTCTACACCCTACACTCTAAACTATTAACTATGAACTATTAACTTTACTTCGTCAACCTCTGGAAGCATTCTTCAATGCTTGTCTCTTCCCTCTGCATGCTTTTGATAATCACATTATTATTAATAGCCCAGCGCATAAGGTCTTGTCTGATGTCCAAATCTGCCTTAGGCTCTAAAATCCAATGGTTGCCCTTGATGGCTTTCGCTTGCTTTAAACCGACAATGTTCCTTAACATTTCTATCGTTACATTGCCGTCAAATTCAACGACTAAAACGTTGTCTGAATCTTTGGTCAAGTTCTCGATATTGTCGTTCGCAACGACTACACCTTTATTAATAATAATGACCTTGTCGCAAAGTGCCTCGACTTCTTGCATGATGTGTGTCGATAATAAAACGGTTTTCTCGTTGCCTAAATCTTTAATCAATCGTCTGATGTCTATCAGTTGATTTGGGTCGAGTCCTGATGTTGGTTCGTCTAAAATCAAAACTGAAGGATTGTGAATCATAGCTTGTGCCAGACCGACGCGTTGTCTGTAACCTTTTGATAAAGCTCCGATTTTCTTGTGCATCTCGACGCCTAATCCAGTCATCTCAATCATCTCGTCAATGCGCTTGCTCGCTTCTTGTCCTGTGATGTGATGAATGCCTGCAACAAATCCTAAATATTCTTTAACATACATATCTAAATATAAAGGATTGTGTTCTGGCAAATAGCCCACGCGTTTGCGTACTTCCATCGACTGTTCCCAGATGTCGTAACCTTCAACGCTGACCGTTCCTTTGGTCGGTGGAATGAAGCATGTTATTATCTTCATCAATGTTGATTTTCCGGCTCCGTTAGGTCCTAGTAAACCAACGATCTCTCCTTTGCCAATGGTTAATGATACATCGTTGAGTGCTAATTGGTTATCGTATTGTTTCGTTACGTTTTGAACTATTATCGACATGCTAATTTTTATTTTTTGCAAAAATAATATTTTTCTATGAAAAAAGCGTATGTGTTTGAAAAAACAATTGTATCTTTGCAGTCTAAAACGTGGAAAGATTTGATTGATTGCAACCACGAGAAAAAAATGCTAAAACAATGTTTTTTTTCCTCACTATTTCAATCTCAAACTTACCGCAAATTAATTATTTTAAACAAAAAATTTAATTTGTTATGGGTTATTATTTCACATCCGAATCAGTATCAGAAGGCCATCCAGATAAAGTGGCCGATCAAATTTCAGACGCAGTCTTGGACGAAATGCTCCGTCAAGACCCAGAGTCAAAAGTAGCTTGCGAAACATTGGTGACAACAGGTCTCACAGTCATCGCTGGCGAAGTAAAATCAGAAGGTTATGTAGATATCCAAAAAACAGCACGTCGCGTCATTGAACGCATCGGTTATAATAAGGCAGAATATCAATTCGACAGCAAATCTTGCGGCGTCATCTCTGCAATTCATGAACAGTCACAAGACATAAACCGTGGCGTTGAACGTAATGTTGAAGAAGAACAAGGCGCTGGCGACCAAGGCATGATGTTCGGTTTCGCTTGTAAAGAGACTGACTCATATATGCCTCTCACAATAGAATTGTCACACATCTTATTACACGAACTTTCACAAATCCGTCGCGAAGGCAAGAAGATGAAATATCTCCGTCCTGACGCTAAGTCTCAAGTGACAGTAGAATATGGTCCAAATTGGAAGCCTCTCCGAATAGACACAATCGTTATTTCAACTCAACATGACGAGTTCCTCGATGACGACGAAGCTATGATTCGTGCAATCGAACACGACGTAAGAACAGTTCTTATCCCAAGAGTAAAGAAACTTTTGCCACAACGTGTTAAACTTCTTTTCAAACCTGACACAAAACTTTTCGTCAACCCAACAGGCAAGTTCGTTATCGGCGGTCCTCACGGCGACACAGGTCTCACAGGTAGAAAAATCATCGTTGACACTTACGGTGGTCGCGGTGCTCACGGCGGCGGTGCATTCTCTGGTAAAGACTCTTCAAAGGTCGACCGTTCAGCAGCTTACGCAGCACGTCATATCGCTAAGAACCTCGTTGCTTCTGGCGCATGCGACGAAGCTCTCGTTCAAATAGCTTACGCTATCGGCGTGGCACAACCTGTTGGTTTCTACGTGAACACAAACGGCACAGCTCATGTTAAAGCTGAAAACGGCAAGAAAATGAGCGACGCTGAAATAGCAGAACGCTTGAAAGATATCTTCGATCTTCGTCCTTATTCTATCGTCAAGAGATTCGGTTTGAAGAATCCTATCTTTGAACCAACAGCATCTTACGGTCACTTTGGACGCGACTGCAGAACTGAAAAAGTCGAAGTGTTCTACGAAGATAAAGACACCTTCAAAGAAGACGGCAAAATCTACAAGAACGTAGAATTCTACGCTTGGGAAAAACTCGACGCAGTAGAAGACATTAAAAAAGCTTTAGAATTCTAAAAATTTAGAACTTTAGAAATATGAACCTCAGAATTAATTTTCTGGGGTTCTTTTTTGCTATAATTTTAAAAAAAACTTTTGCCTTTCGCCGTTCTTCTTTCACCTTTTTTATATCTTTGTAAAACGCAAAATGATAGTTTAAATATGCTTTCAATATTGATTCCTACATATAATTACGATTGTTCGCGTTTGGCTATTGAGTTGCAACGTCAGATATCGTTATGCGGTATTGAAGCGGAAGTTGTTGTGATGGACGATGCTTCTCCAAATCATGAGACTCGTAAGGCAAATAAAGTCATTGACGAGTTGCCGAATTGCCGTTTTGTACAGCTTGAAAACAATGTAGGCATTGCGCGTATCCGTAATCTTCTGGCAGATGAATCACGATATGAAAAGCTGTTGTTCCTCGACTCTGACGTATATCCTGTTCACGATGATTTTGTGAAGGCATATCTTGAAGCTTCATTGAATAGCGATGTTGTTTGCGGCGGACTTTTGTTCCGTGAGACACCTCCGTCACCGGATTGTACTTTACGATATAAATATGGAAGTCAAGTGGAGGCGTCATCGGTAGAGCATCGCATGAAAAATCCTTATGCTGAGTTCCGTACACTGAGTTTCCTTATCTCACGCGAGGTGTTTATGAATGTCCGTTTCAATGAGGCATTTACGCAGTACGGTCATGAAGACACCTTCTTCGGCAAGGAAATAGGAGAGAAGGGATACAGTCTCATTCATATCGATAATCCTATATATCACGATGTTCCTGATACAAACGAGGCATTTCTTTCAAAGACACGCCGCAGTATAGAAAATCTTAAAAAGCATAAAGAGATATTGATGTCGCATGTAAGAGTGCTGCAATTCTATGATAAATTGCACAAATGGCATTTAGACGCCTTGGTTTCTCTTGCCTTTAGAATATTAAGAAAACCATTGGAATGCAATCTTTTAAGCAAGAATCCTTCCTTGTTTTTGTTCAATATATATAAGGTAGGATATCTTTGTTATATAATGCGAAAATAATAGGACGCGATAAATCACGTCCCTACAAATTTTCAATTTTCAATTTTCAGATTTCAATTTATTTCAAAGTCACTCTCGTAATTCCGTGACCTCCTGTCTCCAAACTTGCGTCTTGCATCTGTTGCACGCAAGACATCTTGCTGAGTTGTTGACGTATCAGTTGACGTAAGATTCCGTTGCCTTTTCCGTGTAAGATGCTGATATTCTTGATGCTTAATAAAGAAGCGTCGTCGATGTGTTTTGAAACGGCGTCTAATGCTTCTTCGCCTCTCATGCCTCTAACGTCTAGAGTTAAGTTGAAGTTAGCAGCTTTCTCGTTGATGTCTTCCATAATCGCCTTACGGAGATAAGTCGGATTGCTGATAGATTTCTTCGCTTCTTTCTTACTGATTTTAACGACTTTATCGGCTGTAGTTTTTAATTTCACGCTGCCGAATTCTATGGTGAGGTCGGTATCGCTGATGGCTACGATTTCGCCCACGACTTCCATCTCGTTGATGCGAACCATATTGCCGACTTGCAGGTCTTGATCGTTTTTCTTTTCTTTTTCTTCAATCTTAAGATTTTTGGAAATGACTTTAGCGTCTTCTTCGAGCTGCTGTTTCATTCCTTTCAAATCCTGACGTAGCTCTTTGGTACGTTCTTTCTCAGCTTGCGCTTCTTTTATCTCGCGGATGGTCCTTTCAATCTTGGCGTTAGCCTTGTCGATGAGCGACTGCGCTTCTTTGTTAGCTTCTTTGAGAAGCGTGTTTTTCTTCTTCTCTAAATCGCTGAGAAGATTCTTGTATTTGGTGACGACCTCATTAAGAAGGTTGTCTGCCACTTTCAATTCGAATTCTTTTTTTCTTATTTCTTTCTTCTCA
>JAZOSA010000036.1:0-19112 GCA_045656905.1 Bacteroidales bacterium | reverse complement strand
CTCTTGTCTTCCTAAGACCGCTTGGCCTCCGACTTGTGGGTTAACGAGGTCTTGTGATTCAGCGATTGTACCGCCATAGATACGTGCCATAGCAACGTCACCAACGTTTTGTTCGTTAGAGATCTTGAAGAAGAACATTGCTGGAGCTTCTTCTGTGCTGTTATGGAATTCTGTGCCGTTAGCAGCTTTTGTTGCGTGAACGTGAGCTGGTGATGGGCATGCGTTGATGATGAACTCGAGGAGACGAGTTACGCCAGCGCCTGATTTAGCAGCACCGCATAATACTGGGAACATTTCACGGTTGATGATACCGAGGTGGAGACCTTTTTCCATGTCTTCAGCTGAAAGTGTACCTTCTTCGAAGAATTTTTCCATGAGGCTGTCGTCGCCAGCAGCTGCTTGCTCGATGAGTTGTTCGTGCATTTCTTGAGCTTTGTCAGCGAGGTTAGCTGGAATGTCTTGTACTTCAGGAGCGCCGTTACCGTTTTTGAAGACTAACATCTTCATTGTGATGAGGTCGATAACTGAGTTGAAACCTTCACCTGTAGCAACTGGGAATTGTACTGGAGTAACTTTGTCGCCGAAATATTCTTTCAATTGACGTACTGTATCTTCAAAGTTAGCGTTGCTGTGGTCTAATTGGTTCATGAAGAACACAACAGGCTTGTTTGTCTTTGTAGCATATTTCCAAGCATTTTCAGATGTAGCTTCAACACCTGATTGAGCATTGACTGTGAATACAGCCATGTCAGCAGCTGTTAAACAAGCAACGATGTCGCCTGAGAAGTCGCTAAAACCTGGAGTATCTAAAATGTTGATTTTTTTGTCGTTGTAGATTGTGTGTAACAAACTAGCGTTTACAGAAATACCGCGTTCTGTTTCGATTGGACGGTAGTCAGATACTGTGTTCTTACCTTCTGTAGTACCTTTTCTGTTGATGAGCTTACCTTCGAAAACCATGTTTTCAGCAAGCGTTGTCTTACCGGATTTAGCTGCTCCAATGAGGGCAACATTCCTGATGTCTTCTGTTTGGAATATTTTCATGTCTATACTTAAATTGATTCTTTAATAAATGAAAAATGGTAATTTCCCAATTTGGAGTGCAAAAATACGTATTTCAATTAAATAATACAAGTATTTTTATCACAATAAATTGAGAAAAGTTTTTAGTTTATAGTGTATGGTTTAGAGTAGTGGAAAGGGTTTAGTTTTAAGTGGTGAGATTTTAATTTCTCAGTTCTTCACTTCCTCAACTTTAGTCCTTAGCCCTTTGTCCTTAGTCCTTTTATGGCGTTCCGGCTATCGCCGTTGGGCTTTTCGCTATATCTTTGCTCCCTTTTTGTTTTCTCCTCACTCAAAAAAAATCCGTTGTCTGTTGACCGTTGTCTGTTGACTTAAAACGCTCGCAAAGGATGCCGCTCCAATCCCTAACGCGCTCCGCTAGAAATAAAAGATTCCATGAAATTAAAAAAGGACGCGAAAAATCACGTCCCTACCGACCGCTGATAGCTGATGGCTGACAGCCAATAGCCAATAGCCTTAGTTTTCAACTCAAATTCGAGCAAGTCTTCTGAATTCGTTCCATCTGCTCTCGTCCATCTTCGCGCCAATGACTTGAATGATGCTTTCTGCCAAATGATTGCCTATTGTGCCGCATCGTTCTAAGTCGTAACCGTTGATGAGTCCGTATAAAAATCCTGCTGCGTACATGTCGCCAGCGCCGGTAGTGTCAACAACATCGACTTTGTTGCATCCTATCGTCACGACTTCCTCGCCTCTCTTTATCAATGAACCTTTCTTTCCGACTTTTACGATTGCGATTTCAACCTTGTCTGCTATATAATGTAATGAGTCTTCTGCGCTCATTTGTGTCAAAGCCTTGGCTTCTTCTTCGTTCGCGAAGATGATGTCGATTTGTGGAAGCAATTCGTTCAAGAATTCGCGGTTGTCTTCAACAACATTGAAGCTTGCGAGGTCTAAAACGACTTTACATCCGCATTCTTTTGCTGTTGCGATTGTCTTTGTGAAAACAGCTTTGTTTGCGATGAGATAGCCTTCAACGTAGCAGTAATCCCAGTTTTTGAATAATTCTGGAGTGATGACGTTTTCGTTGAGTTCTAATGATGCGCCGAGGTTTGTCGCAAAGGTGCGTTCGCCGTCGGCAGAGATGATGGTGCGTGCTGTTCCTGAAGCGGTGTCGGTGTGGAATGTCAATGGCTTGACTCCAGCGGAAGTCATTGATTCTTCAAAGAATCTGCCGATTTCGTCTTTGCCGAGATATGAGATGAATCCGCTTTCAACGCCTAATGTGGCTAATCCGTGTATTGTGTTCGCTGCTGAGCCGCCTGGTGCCATCGAACTCTCGTAAGCTGTGAGTTTGCTTTCTATTACAGCAGATGATTTCTCGTCAACCAACTGCATTGAACCTTTTGGTATGTTTAATTCTTCAAGTATGCCGTCATTGTCGATGCGTGTTAAAATGTCGACTAATGCACTTCCGATTCCAACGATTGATTTTTTCATAATGATTTTTTTTAAATGTCAACAGACTACGGACAACGGACAACAGACATTGTCCAAAACTTTCGCCTTTCGCCCTTAGTCTTTAGTCTTTTGAGGTGTATAAAAAAAGAAAATGACTGCTGTGTGGCAATCATCTTCTTCAATTAATAACATGAAACATAAAAAAATTACACTTTGTAATCTCTCTTTGCGCCCCCTTCAGGACTTGAACCTGAGACCCCCTGATTAACAGTCAGATGCTCTAACCAACTGAGCTAAGGAGGCGTTTGCTACGTTTTATCTCCGTATTGCGAGTGCAAAATTACATCTTTTTTTTATCCTGACAAGTATTTTTTTAATTTTTTTGAAAATATTTTTTATTGTAAATTCAAGTTGTTATAAATCAGTGTTTTATAATTGTCTAGAATATTCTTCCATCTTTAAAATTCCCTTGATATTTCTTATCGGAATGATATTTCTGAATGGAAAAAGCAATTTTATGACGACACTTAACCAGCATTTGTAATGAATCTTGAGTTTGCAATATGCTTTTCTGAACTTGAAATTATGTATCAAAAAGTCCTGAATGGAAGAATGTTCTGTCACGGTGCGACTGCCGTCATTGACATATCTTAATTTTCTTTCACCTAAATAATGATTATTCATTATATATATGAGTCCGTAGTAAGGATATGTCCTGTCTTTCAAGGCTTCTGCCTTGCATCGCATCGTGTCGTATTCGCAGCTGTCTTCTTTTATCGTGTTGATTGCAATTGCAACTGCTTCATTGTCACTCCTTCTTTCCACAATCCAGAATTCTTTGTTGTCGTCTTTCTTGTATTGTTCTATCTCCTTGTCGAATTCTTTTTTGCTTGTGACTTTGCTTTTTACCTTATAAGATTTCTGTGCGGAATTTATTATAGGTAATGCTTTTTCAGAAAATTCGTTGACGTTGATTTTTCTTATGTTATAGAATCTTAACGCTCTTCTGATGTTTCTTCTCGCGGAAAATGGAAGTTCTGAAATATTTTCTAAATGATCTTTAACAATAAACCAAAACGATGTCTCTTCTTTGGTGTCGAAATCGTAAGTGTTGCGAACCATCAATCCTCGTTCTTTCAACAACGCATTCGCTTCTTCGGATGAAAGTAATTCTTCTTTGCTCTCTTCCAAAAAAATCCAGGTGCTTTTGTAAAGTCTCCAAGTCACCAAGTCACCAAGTCTCTGAGTTGATATGTCGTGTTTGTTATAGTTCATCTAGAAGACGGTTGATGTTTTTTACGATAGAAGATTTTTTTATATGTACCGAAGATAATGTTTCCTAATGTGAAAAATAATGCTGAAAATATGTTTTTGTTCTCAGCTTTTCTGAACATCAGGTAGTGCCATTTTATCAAATTGAAATAAGAACGGTTGCTCAGGGAATTGGAGTGTCTTCTGTATTTTGCCAGATTTTCATCAAGCAGATGGCAGTCCGTCATTCTGCTTATTTTTATCCACAGCGCATATTCTTCGTTGATTTTTATTTCGCTGGTTTGCATAAGTCCGACAAATTCTGCGTCGTACATCACAGTGAGGCATCCAGGCCAGCAGTATGCGAGCATCTTGTTTCTGTTGATGACTTTTGGTCCTGTTATCAGCAGTCCGGTCTCTTCAGACTTTTCGTTTATCTCGCAATAGTTGGTATATGAGAAATTGTAATTGTTTTTTAACATAAACTCGATTTGTCTTTCGAGTTTTTCAGGATGCCAGATGTCGTCGCTGTCGAGGAATGCAATCCATTTTCCTTTGGCATTTTGCAATGCTATGTTTCTTGAATATGCTGAACCTCTGTTTGTTTCGTTTTTGAAAATCTTTATCCTTGAATCATTTTCTTGGAATGAAGATATTATTTCCAATGTCTTGTCGGTCGAACCGTCGTCAACAATCAGCATTTCCCAGTCCTGATACGTCTGGGCTTGCACGGAAAGTATCGTCTCGGCGATGAATCTTTCGCTGTTGAAAGTTGGCGTTATGATGCTGACGGACATGTTGTTGGTTTAGGGTTTAGGGTTTAGAGTTTAGAGATTTTTCGCTACTCTACACTCTACACTTTTATCTAAAAATAGTTTTAAATATAATCTTAATATCTCCCCAGAAGGTTCTGTTGTGATAATATTCTAAATTGATTTTAACTTTATCTGGGAAAATGACTTCGTCGTTGTATTGTTGAGGGTTTTCGACTTGAGCGAGGATTTCTTCTTCGTTGATGTATTTTAAGGAAGCGGGACCTGTAATTCCGGGTTTCAGTTCGAGGATTTTTCTGTCCGAGCCCTGAAGGAGATCTGCATAACCGGGAACATCTGGGCGAGGACCAACGAAACTCATTTCACCTTTTAAAACATTGACAAGTTCAACGATTTCGTCAATCTTGGTTTTGCGCAGCCATCTGCCAAAAGGCAATATCCTCTCGTCGTTAGCTGTCGTTACGAAAACATTGCCGTCATTTTCTGTCATCGTTCTGATCTTATATATGTAGAACTTCTTTCCATGCTGACCTATCCTTTCTTGCTTGAAGATAAATCTTCCTTTTGTCATGACAATCTTATGTATGACGAAGATTATCAGCATAAAAGGAGATAATAAGATTATCCCGAATAATGCTGCAATTTTGTCGAAAAGATGTTTTATGTTAAGTGAAAGTTTGTTCAATTTTTATGTTTTTTAGTCAACAGTCAACAGACAACGGTCAACAGACATTGTCCACCTTTCGTTCAGTGTCAATAGTCTTCGTTTTAAAAATCATAGTATTTTCTATCTAATGTTGTTCTTATGCCGAAGCTGATGATGAAGTCGTTGTAACTGTCACCGCCTTCAATAGTCTGGTTCCTATGTGTTATCTCAGCGAAGACATTGAGGTTGTATGACGGATTTACAATCCATGATGCTACGAAGTTATTCATCATCAAGGTGTTTTTCTCACCTGTGAGCATATAATGTCCGTATAATGGTTTGCCGTCGATGTGATAATGGTCTCCGTAATTGTGGTAGATGTCGTGTCCGTAATATTGGAACTCACCATCTTCTGTTGTGATGTCGTCGCCCCATTGTCCGTAGTTCATCTTGTATTGGAAGTAGAAGCGCTTGTAGTTGTATTGCGCTCTTGCGATTATTTCGTAGAAGTTGCCTCCCCAAGGATGAGCGAGCGGCTGGTTGTAGTGACCGTAATTGCTTTCTCCGCTCCAATGTGAATACATATAAGGTCTCACGAGGTTGAATTCTCCTTGAAGGAATAAGTTTTTGATGCCGAAGCAGTTATAACTTTTAACGCCGAATTGGTAAGATTGTTTGTTGGCGTAATATCCGTTGAAACCTATAAATTCCTTGACTGTCATTTCGTCGAGGACGAACTGCGCATACATCGTAGTGTGTTTCCATAAGATGAGACTTGCTGTGGCGCCGAGCAGTGCGTTGTCAGGAGAGTTTCCTGTATAATAGTCTGTCGTACGTAAGAATAGAACAGGGTTTATATATTGGAAATCAAAGCCTCTTTTTATTCCGTTGTCGTCTTGTGCTCTGCAGACGATGGCGTCGAACAATCCTAAGTTGAGGCGTTTTGTCACTGCCCAATCTAAATAATGTATGATGGTGTATTTTCTTGGATATGTCATGTCGCTGAGCGTTTTGCTTCTGTCTGTCATCTGGGAATAATAGCAGCTGTATTGTATGTTCCAGACGTTAGCCGTAAGTTTTAGATAAGGATATGCCATCGCATTGTCCGACAATATCAATGACCTGTAACCGTCGCCGATGAAGTTTTTGCCGTAACCGAGCACGCCTTGCAACCAATAGACCGGACGGAATGCTATGTAAGCTGAGGCGTTGGCATAATCGAATCCGTTAGTTTTGAAAGGTCTCTCCCATCCTTGTCCCGGAACAACATGTTTTTCTTTTATATATCTTGTCACATAATCAGGAAAAACGGCTTGGTTTTCTCTTAAGTTGCTGTAAAACGCGAAGTTATTGCCTATCGTTCCTTTGACTTCCGCGCCGCGTGTGTTGACCCAGATGCTTTTATCGCCGTCTTTGCCGTATTGCAAATCGATGACAGGATTGATGGCGATATAGAAATCGTCTTTCTTTGCCCAGATGAAATCTGTGTTAAAGACTGAGTTCCAGATTACGTTTTTCCATTTCTTGTTGAAATTACCACCGATGAACTGCGATTTGTTCAGACTGTCGAGGTCTAGAATTCCGTTAAACTGATATTCCGACCATGACTTCGTCGCAGTATGAAAACGATACGCTGAGTTGTAAGCAGCGGATTGCACTTCCATCTCATAATCATCGTTGAGTGGTATGAGAAGTTCTTGCGAGAATGTGTAACTTATTGATAAAAAAATGATTATTAGAGATAGTGCAATTTTTTTCATATCAATCTTCTTTTTTGTCTAAACATGAATAGATGGAATTGTTGCTGATGAATTCAGGGACGATGGCTTTCATCTGAGCCACAATCTTGAAATTATCGCAGGTAGGAATCAAGTTGATGAGAGTGCTGATTTTCTCATTGACTTCGTCTTCTGTGTAACGACGTACTTTCGCTCTCATAATCTTGGCGTGTTCTGTCGGAATGGTGTTTTCTTTTGTTGAAAGCAATTCCTCGTATAGTTTTTCACCTGGTCGGAGACCTGTTATTTCTATCTCAATGCCTTCTTTGCCAGAGAGTTTTATCATTTTCTTTGCGAGGTCGTAAATCTTGACAGGTTCGCCCATATCAAAGACGAAGATGTCTTCTCTTTCGCCCATGACTCCTGCTTCTAATACTAAACTACAAGCTTCTGGTATGGTCATGAAATAACGGATTATGTTTCTGTCGGTGACAGTCAAAGGACCGCCGTAAGCTAATTGCTTCTTGAATAAAGGAATGACGGAACCGTTGGAACCCAATACGTTACCGAATCGTGTAGTGACGAATGCTGTCTTTTCTGTCTTACGACTTTGTGTATAAATCTCAGCGATGCGTTTTGTCGCACCCATCACGTTTGTCGGGTTGACGGCTTTATCGGTCGACACCATCACGAATTTCTCTGCACCGAATTCAACGGCTAAGTCAGCGACGTTTTTGGTTCCTAGGACATTGACAAACACTGCTTCGTATGGGAATTCTTCCATGAGAGGAACGTGTTTGTATGCCGCGGCGTGATACACAATCTGCGGTTTGAACTTCGCGAAAATCTCTCTCATTTTGACATTATCTTTCACATTGCCAATGACAAACTCCATCGGGATGTTGAAAGAACGATAAGGTTCGTTGTTCTTAAGTTCAAACTGAATGTCGTATAAAGGAGACTCGGCTTGGTCTACGAGTATGAGTTTCTTTGGTTTATAATGAAGCACTTGGCGACAAATTTCACTGCCTATTGAACCAGCAGCGCCTGTAACCATAATGACTTTTCCGTTTAAACCCTCGGTGACATTTTCTTTGCCAAGCACGATAGGTTCTCTTCCAAGCAAGTCTTCAATATTGATGTCTTCGATTTGGTTTGTAGTTAAATTATTGTCAATCCAGTTGTTAAGGTGAGGAACGGATTTTACTTTGATGCCTAAATCGATGATTTCATTGATAATCTTTTTCTTTTCGTCATTGTTAAGACTAGGGATTGCGAAGATTATAAGTTGTATATTGTTTTTCTTGATAAAGTCTTTGTTGTGAATTTTTTCTGGTTTATACACAGGCACTCCGTTGATGGATTTGCCGACTTTATTTGGAGAGTTGTCGATGAAAGCGACTATGTTATAACATGTTGATGTGTCTTGTTCAAGGGCGTTTTTGGTTATCATGCCTGCATCGCCAGCACCATAAATCACGGTGTTTATAGGGTCTTGTTTGTGACTTATGTTTTCGTTATATATACGTCTTACTATCAGTCTCGACAATGTCATCATGACGAAGACCAGCATTGAGAGGAACGCCACTTCTGTATGAGAAACGAACCATTTGTGTATGAAATTCAATGGGAATAATCCTACTACCATTGTTTTTACCATAAAGGCAAGGACGAATGTTCCCAAAGAAACGTATGCGATTTTCTTGATGTCACCGAAACCGCTATAACGGACGAGACCTTGATATGAACCGAAGATAAATGCATTTATCAAGAAAAATACAAATAATGGAATCAGATGGAATGTCTCATAATAAATTATGCTTTTGATAACACTTAGGTTATCAATATGATAGATGTATTTTATGAAGACATAAATCCAGAATGAGGCAAAGAAAAGGCAGCAGTCGAAGAGCAGCACCAACCATTTGGAGAATGACTTCGGTGCGTATCTGCCTCTGAATAATGCCAGTGCAAGTTTCTTGATAAGTTTTCTCATATCTCTGTTTTTTAAGACAACGGACTACAGACAACAGTCAACAGTCTTTGTCCATTTTTATTTTATTTATTTCTGCCAGTCTTTTATTTGCTGCTCGTCTTCTTTTCTGCATATAAGCAAAGTGTTGTCGCTTTCGGCAACTATATAGTTGTCAAGGCCTTGAATCACCACTTTGCGTTCTGAAGGAGTGTGGACGACGCAGTTTTTGCAATCAACGAGATTGATGTTTTGACCGACTGTCGCGTTATTGTTTTCGTCTTGTTGAAGATGAGTGTAAAGACTGCCCCAAGTGCCGAGGTCGCTCCATCCGAAGTTGGCTGGATAGACAAAAACCTCCTTAGATTTCTCCATCACCGCATAGTCGATGGAGATGTTTGGACATGTTGGGAAATATTGATTTACAAACTCTTGTTCTTTTTCTGTATAGAAATAAGGTTCTATTTTGTCGAAAACGGAAGCGAGGTCCGGAACGAGATTAGCGATAGTATTGACGACCATCTTCGCATTCCAGATGAAGATGCCTGCGTTCCAGAAATAGCCGCCTTCGCTGAGGTAAGACTTCGCGGTTTCAAGATTCGGTTTCTCTTTAAATGCTTCGACTTTGTGGATATTAGACGCCACAGGGGTGATATTTTCGTCAGACGCCACAGGGGTGACGTCTCTACTGACAGCTTTTATATATCCATATCCCGTTTCAGGGCGCGTTGGCATCATACCTAATGTCAGGATTGCTTCACGGTTTTCGGTGAATGCCAAAGAGTTCTTGATGACTTCACGGAAAGTGTTTACGTCTAAGACGATGTGATCTGCTGGAGAGAAAACGAGATTTGCTTCAGGATATTTCGCATAAATCTTACGGCTCACATATTCGATGCAAGGCGCAGTGTTTCTCATGCAAGGTTCCATCAATATCTGTGATTCTGGTATCAATGGCAGTTGTTCCCTGACAATAGATTTATATTTTTCAGAAGTGACAACCCACACGTTTTCAATAGGAATGACAGTCTCAAAACGCTCGACAGTAAGTTGAATAAGAGATTTACCGATGCCGAGCACATCGATAAATTGTTTAGGCTTTTCCGGTGTGCTCATCGGCCAAAAACGAGAACCGACACCGCCAGCCATTATTATAAGATGATTGTTGTTCATATAAGACAATTTTTGCAAAGATAGTATTTTTAGTTTATAAGTGGAAGGTTTAGAGTTTAGATCTCTACACTCTACACTAAAATATCCTTGTCATCATCCGCCATTTCTCATCTGACCTGGCGTCTGCTTTGCATCCTTGGAATTGTGCGACGTAAGCTTCCCATTCGGCTTGACGAGGCAGTGTGGCTAGTCGTGCCATATCGCGTTCCCAGTCGAAGTCGTCGACGGTGTCGCAAATCATAAAAAGCAGATTCCCTTTGATGAAAATCTGCATATCTAATATTCCTACTTCACGCTGTCCTTCAATGATTTCAGGCCAGACATTGGAATGAACTTCAACGTATTTCTGAATCAATTCAGGGTCGTTGACGAGAGATAGGGTTTGGCAGTAGCGTTTCATAAATTCTCAACTATACACTTTACAATATATTTAACATCTTCCTCTGACACGCATGGTCCTGATGGGAGGCACATTCCTTTTTTGAATAACTCTTCACTAACTCCGTTGACGTATGCTGGATTGTTTTGATATACAGGTTGTTTGTGCATTGGTTTCCAGAGTGGACGTGCTTCGATGCCGGCTTTGTCAAGAGCAATGCGTAATGCCTCGACGTTGTTGTTAGGTTGGCAGTCTGTCGTCAAAGACTTCGCTGCATGAGTTACGCTGCCTGCTCCGCCTACGGCTCCGCTTAAGGTAGCGGCGTATGCATTCTCTTCGCCTTTCACCTTAACCCAAGGCTCGATGGTGATGGTGTTGAGCCAGTAGTTGCTATCGTAATCTGAAGAAGGATTTTCTTGTAACTTAATTCCTTCAACATCCTTAAGCAACTCTTTATAAAGTTTACATAAATTTTGATGATGTCTTATATGTTCGTCGGCTATTGTCATCTGGCCGCGACCGATGCCAGCGCAGATGTTAGACATTCTGTAGTTGAAACCGATTTTTTCGTGTTGGTAGTAAGGATAATTCTCGCGAGCCTGTGTTGCGTAGAACATAATTTCCTGTTTTGACGCCTCGTCGTTGCAGATGAGCGCGCCGCCGCCTGATGTGGTTATCATCTTATTACCATTGAATGATAATACCCCGAACTTACCGAAGGTTCCCAAAACTCGTCCCCTATATTTAGAACCGAAGCCTTCGGCTGCGTCTTCTATGACAGGAATCTCGTAGCGGTTAGCCACTTCCATGATTTCCTCGATTTTATAAGGCATGCCGTAGAGCGCGACTGGAATTATAGCTTTCGGTTTCTTGCCAGTCTTGGCGATGCGGTCTTTGATGGCTTTTTCAAGAAGCTGCGGGTCCATGTTCCATGTGTCTGGTTCTGAGTCTACGAAGACAGGCGTTGCGCCTAAGTAAGTGATAGGATTTGACGAGGCGCAGAAGGTGAAGCTCTGCACGATGACTTCATCGCCAGCACCGACGCCGCAGGCGAGTAATGCCAAATGTATGGCTGCCGTTCCTGCTGAAAGTGCCACGACTTTTTTATTTTCACCGACGAAAGACTCGAGGTCGGCTTCAAATCCGTTTACGTTAGGACCGAGAGGCACCACCCAATTGGTGTCGAAAGCCTCTTGTATGAACTTCTGTTCGTTGCCGCTCATGTGAGCGAGGCAGAGATATATGCGATTCATTTCTTTAGCTATTAGCTGTCAGCGTTCAGCTGTCAGTGGGGTTAATTAAATTGAAAATTGAAATGTGAAAATTGAAAGGTGTTTTTAGCTGTCAGTGGGGTTTATTAAAGTTATTAGTTATCTAATTCTTTCAATGCTTTTACGAAATAGGAATTGTCTTCTCTATCGCGGATGGCGATTCGTATGTAGTTTTTCCCGGAGAACGCAGATTTCGTTCCGCAGTCTTTTATCAGGATGTTGTATTTTTTGAGCAATATTTCCGTTAACTCTTTTGCGGAATATTTGCCGCCGACTTCGCAGAGAAAATAATTCGCCTGAGAAGGAATGACTCTTAGGAAAGAAATGTCTTTCAGTTCTTTGAAGAAAATGTTACGTTCTTCTATGAACTTATGGCATGCGATGATGTAGTCTTTTTCGTATTTGCTGAATATCTGCATATAGAACTCGGCAAAAGAATTTATGTTCCATATCGCGACGTCTTTTTTCATTTTCGCGATGGTTTCTTTGTCGCTTGTTGCGAGAATGCCCAGTCGCAAGCCTGGAACGCCGTAAGATTTGCTTATGGATTTCACCACGACGAGGTTCTGGTTTTCTTCCAAGATGCTATTATGAAGAAGTGAGTTGTTTGAAAAATCGTCAGTGAAATCTACAAAGCTTTCATCGATGATGACGTTTATGTTATGTTCAGAAGCCCATTTTATCAATGGTAGAAGTTCTGATGTCTTTATGAAATTGCCTGAAGGATTATCAGGGTTGATGATAAGTAATGTAGAGATGTTTTTATCTGAATAGTAGTTTTTAATGTCCTGCGCCGTATATGAAAAGTCGTCATTGTCAGGGACATATTTCACTATTCGTTCTGTGATGGCTCTGTTGGGATATTCCTCGAATGTAGGGAATATGATGCCGATATTGCCATTGATATGATTTTCTATGTAGCTTTTGATGAGTTCGGCGGCGCCGTTGCCCACCACGACATAGTCTTGTCTTATTCCGAAATATTTGCCGGCGAGCAGGGAATTCACATACATTCCCGAAGGATAGTTGCTGAGCAGCACGTCGAAATTGGCTTTCAGTTCGTCTTTCATACGTCGGCTCGGATAATAAGGATTGACGAGATAGCAATAGTCTTTCAACTGTGGGAAACGCCAGTAACCTCCATATCTGCTATTATATTTTGCGAGGAGGTCTTCGTCATTGGCGAATAATGTCTCAGCGATATCCAGGTCTTGGATGTCGTCTATTTCATACCATTTCTCGTCGCTGATAGGAAGAGCCTTCAGGTCGCATTTGTCAAGGGCTGTTATGACGCGCAGCACCTGTTCGTAATATTCGTTGTTTCCCATCGCCTTGCTATACGCCTCAAGGAATGGGACATATTGATTGACGGAGAATTCTTTGCTGAATTTATATATGTTGCATGTCTTGTAATAGGTGTCGATATCGGAATATCTGAAAGACTTCTTATGTATGAAGTTCGTTATGTCGTGATCTTCTGATATTTGCACCATTGTGCCATCCATCCAAGACTCGTATTTCGCTACTAGGGCGAGGTTTGGATAAGGATGGTTGATGATAAGGTCGAGCATGCTTTTTTCAAAAATCAGGTCCGACTCAAGAAGCAGTGTGTCGTCTTCCAACATATAATTTTTAGCCAATGCAAGAGAATATATGTTGTTGGTCTTGTCGTAGATAGGATTGTTTATGTATTCTATTTTAAGTTTGCCGTCATAACGATTTCCGATATGATTTACCAGATTATCACTTTCATAACCTACGACGATTACGACCTTATTCAGGTTGAGTTCTGACAGATGAGTCAGCATTCTGTCGATGAGACGAATGCCATTTACTGGCAGCATACATTTTGTATTGTTTTTAGTGAGTTCGCCGAGGCGTTTGCCCATGCCTGCTGCTAAGATGATTGCTTGCATAATTTTGAGTCAATAAGTCTATAAGTCAATAAGTCAATAAGTCTATGAGTCAATAAGTCTATGAGTCTATTAGTTGATAAGTCAATAAGTTGATGATAGACTTAGTTTTTGATTTTTTTCCAGATTTTTATTAAGAGAGGAAATCTCCATGTTCCGTTTGGAGTTTTTGTCATTCTTACGAATATTCTTGCGAAGTTAAAGTGCAGGAATCTTTTTATGTTATGTGTTTTATTTTTTTCTTTCAGTGGATATCTGAAGATGCAGGAGTAGTAGTTGGTATGGGGTGATGAGTGGTAGTCGTATTTTTCGAAGCCCATTTTCAGGTGCCATTTCATGCTGCTGGCGGCCTTTGTTGAAGTGCTTGAGACGAGGTAATCCAGGTTCAGGTCTTTGCTTTTTTTGAGTATATGTTCGAATATACTGGAGCATATTCCAGAGTGTTTTGCCGAAGGCGATGCTGCCACGTAGTTGGTGTTTCCGCTTTTGCCGTTAATTGTCAGCGTGATGAATCCCAGAGGGTTGTCTGTTTCGTCGTATCTCACGAAGATGAAGCTGTCGTTGCCGCAGGCGTTTTTCAGTTCCTCAGCGGTGAAGTCTCTGCAGGCGAACAGCAGACCTTGTTCAGTACGTTCCTTAAAGGACTCTCTCATCAGGCGAGCCAGTTTTTCCCAAGGGATGTCGTGGGCAGAAGTCTTATATTCTGTTATGCGTAGCGGCATTGGAGAGGTTTGAGTTTATATATTTTCTCTAATTACTTTGCATGGATTTCCGTAGGCGACAACGCCGTCTGATATGTCTTTAACGACCACAGAACCAGCACCGATAATGGAATTTTTACCAATTTTAACTCCAGGTATTATGATTGAACCTGCGCCAATCCAGGTGCCTTCTCCAACGCTTACGTTGCCGCACAAAACGCTTCCCGGTGAAATATGAACAAAATCATCTATTTTACATTCATGATCAATAGATGCTTTTGTGTTGATGATGCAATGTCTGCCAATGACAGAGTCACTTTGAATTACAGAACCTTGCATCACGACTGTGCCTTCTCCTATTTCTGCTGTCGGTGATATGATGGCAGATGGATGAATGGCTTTGCCGAATTCACCTGATAATTTTTCTACGATACTTTTTCTGATGGCATTTGAACCGATGCTTACTATAATAGGTGACGCATCTGTGATGCCATGCAATACCTTATGTCCGTGTAATTCATTGATTTCGGTATTGTCATCTATCAATGCATCTATCTTTACGTTGGATGCATTAAGAATATCCATTATCACCTTAGCGTGACCGCTTGCTCCGAAGAGATACATAATTATAATTTTAATTATTTCCGTTGAAAACTTCCATTGTAGCTTGACCTTCTTGTGAGATGTCGGCTCTTTTTAGAACTTTCATTATTGTTATCCAAATTATTTTAATGTCTGTCCATAATGTGCAGTTATCCACATACCAGACATCCAATTCAAATTTCTTTTGCCAGCTGATGGCATTTCTGCCGTTGCATTGCGCCCAACCTGTAATGCCTGGTCTTACTTCATGACGGCGTGCTTGTTCTTTTGAGTATAATGGTAGATATTGTACCAACAATGGTCTTGGACCAATGAGTGACATATCACCTTTAAGAACATTTATCAGTTGTGGAAGTTCATCTATAGATGTTGAGCGTACAAATTTTCCGACTTTTGTCAGACGTTGAGCGTCTGGGAGAAGTTCTCCGTTTTCATCACGCTCGTCTGTCATGGTTTTGTATTTAATAACCTTAAATATTTTTCCGTCTTTACCAGGGCGTTCTTGTGTGAAGAATGCGCCAGCGCCTTTATTGGCAAAGTGCAGCCATATTGTTATCAACAATAATATAGGCCAAATGATTGATAAGGCGATAAAAACGATTGTGAAATCAATTATTCGTTTGAAGAAGTTTTTGTACATAGATGCTTTTTTTAGGTCAACGGACAACAGTCCTTGGGGTTAGGTTGATTCAATAGTATATTTGTAGACTAATTTATAATCCACTCGTAAATTTTTAAGAATAAAACTTCAATTTTAGTTATTGTTTTACTTATAATGGTTTTGTATAAATAATTCCATGATATAATTCGCAGTTTATCTAACATTACACATGAGAATAATAGGATGAAAGCAAAAGCAAATACAAATAGTATATACAACCATCCACCTAATGTCTCATAGGCAGTTCTCATAATGTATCTAAAATAAGGTATAACCAAAGGATGTTGGTGTGTCAAATATATAGAAAATACAGAACAAGATAAATAATTTATAAACTTATTTTGAAATTGCATCTTTACAAAAGCGAGTAATAAAAATAAAGATGCACCAATGACGAATGGCGAAGAATAATGAGTTATATTAAATGGATATTTAGTGAAATAGAATAAAAGAGCAGGAATAATAGTTAGTAACAAGTATAATAAAATATTATTTGTTATACTTAATCTTTTTAATCTTTCTGAATTAAACTTTATGAATCTTGCTAGTAAATATAATCCAATGAATGATATTGCAGAATATCCTTTAGCAAAATTGGCAAAATCCATATATATAAAGTCATAAACAAACTCTGCGGTAAAAAAAGAAGTCAAAACAAAGAATTGTACTTTAGGAGATGTTTTTTCTACAAATGCGTTTAAAATAGGAGATATGATATATAAAACCAGATATGCAGGTATAAACCAGTATGAGGATCCAAAATATAATGGAAGTAGTGTATTAGATAGAGAAAGATTTATATTTCCAAAAAGAGATATAATTGCAGTAACAAGTAAGGAAAAAAATAAAATTTGATATAGTAATGATGTTGCACCTTTAAGAGAAGGTTTGATACCAAACCATCCAGAAATTAAAACAAAAACATTTACGCAAACAATACAAATTTGTTCGAGTATAATTCTAACAAATGAATTTATAGGTTCATTGTTTATGTCATCTATGTTTATCCATCCAAGAGAAAAATAATTTGCGTGCACAAATACCACTAAAAGCATTGCTACGATGCGCAATAATTCTATATTTGAAGATCTGTTATTCATATCGTTTTTCTCAAATAATACTCCTTATAATACTGCCATAATCTATTTTGTTCGTAACGTTCAATTATGGAATTGCGACAATTTGATTTGATATAATTTAACAATTCTTTGTCGTTATATAAATTCTCAATACTTTCAATAATTGCTTGTGAAGAGTGTGATGGAATTAAAATTCCTGTTTTGCCATCAATGACAACTTCATTACAACCTGGAATATTCGATGCTATAGATGGGATGCCCATTGCGCCGGCTTCCATTAATGACAGACCGAATCCTTCTCTGTAGGAAGGAAATGCAAACAAATCAGTAATGGATAAAAATGGAACTATGTCTGGTTGCGGTCCCGTTGCTATGATAAAGTCACTCTCGTCAATTATTTTTTTTGTGATGTCTGATACTGGATTGCCAGTGTTTTCAAATCCCCCAATCAGCAATAATTTGATATTAGCATATTTTGTATGTAAATAATTTATTGCTTCAACGAGTTCATTGATGCCTTTGTCTTTGACGAGACGTCCTATGAAAGTAACAACAAAATCATTTTCGTCAATATTATATTGTTGTCGTAGACTTGATTTATCTTTGAAGTTCTCAGGATTAAATTTTATAGTATCAATCCCGCTTACACTACCATTCCATATAACGATAGGTGTTTTGTTTGTGATTTTATCTTCAATTAAAACGTCCTTAATTCCGTTGCTTACACATATTATTTCTGTTGCACATTTACAAGAAATACGTTCCATAAACATAAGAAGTTTTCTTTTAAAACCTCCGCATCCTTGGTATCTCAATCCATGACACATATAAATGCGGACGGGAACTCTTGTAATCCAAGCGGCAATCATTGACAACAGACTTCCTTTAGGCGTATTACCATGAACGATATATGGTCTTTCTTTAATGAAATAACAGATAAAACATATCAAGCAATAGAAGTCTTTAAACAAAGAAATCTCCCTTTCCATTGGTATGTGATGAACGTTGATTTCATTTTCCTTGCCAATTTGTTCTAATCTTTCTTTGTCGGACGAAATAGCTTTTATCTCGAAATTTTTTGACAATAACTGATATTGACCTTTAAAGAAGTTTAAAGAAGTAGCGATTGTAGTAACGAAAAAGAATTTTTTCATTTTGTGATAATGATTGACTTTTGTGGAAATACGGTGGAATTATCAGGAATATCTTCTGAAACAACGGCATTTGCTCCTATTCTGCAATTTGAACCGATAGTAACATTTTGAATTACTTTAGCTCCTGGATAAAAAATTGTGTTATCGCCAACTTTTACATTTCCGTAAGGAATAGTTACCTGATGATATAATGTGACAGATTCTCCAAAGACAGCGTCGTATCCAACGATAATTCCATTTGGCCCATGGGGAAAGTTTGGTGGTGTCTTGAATTGTGCACCATAATGTAATGAAGTGCCAAAAGAACAATGATGTTTGGCATCAACTCTTTTGATATAAATAAGATAAAATATTTTTATAAGAATATTTTTTTTGTTATTGGGGTCTATTACGATAGCTCTTCTTTTCCAATATTTTTCATGATTGTAACCTTTTAAGAAGTTGTTGAACCATACGGAAATCTTGGGTAAATTTTCCCCTCCATCTTGTGTATTTGTTAATTTTGAAAATATTTTACTCATAAAAATACCTATCTGTTAAGATTCTTCTTATGGAAATAATTGTAAATGAATGTAGGTGTAAATGCTTTGGCAAAAGTAATGACAGCGATTTTGATAAATTTTACAAACGATAAATTCAATCTTTTATATGCAAGCCAATGTGCATAGATAGAATTCATTCTATTTCTTATTGTTCGTCTTGCAGTAGCGTTTCTGTCGTCACGCATTGAATAAAGATACTCTCCTAAGTTATATCCTTTATAACCTGCAGCATACATCTTAACCCAAAGTTCGTAATCTTCTACTCTCAATAATCTTTTATCTACAGTGTATCCCCCAACTTTATCGTATGCTTCTTTTCTTACCATACAAGGAGCATGGCAGAATGGAGTTCCTGTGTTGAAAACTTCTTTAGATGCTTCTCCTTCTCTTGCAGTGCCTTTGCCGAATACTCCGTTTTCATCAAAATATAACATAGGAGTGCTGACGATAGCATATTCAGGATGCTCATCAAGGAATTTGACTTGTTTCTCAAAACGTGTTGAATCGCATAAGTCATCACCATCCATACGAGCAATGTATTCTCCTTTAGCGACTGCCAGACAATTGTTAAGAGTCTGGTTCAAACCCATATTATGAGGGTTTCTAAGCAGAACTATATTATTATGTTTTTTCTGGTTTTCTAAAGCTAGTTCGTATGTGTTATCTTTAGAACCATCTTCACATAAAATAATTTCAAAGTCTTGATATGTCTGGGCATACAACGAATCTAGTGCTTCTTGTAGTGTTGAAGCACAATTGTAGATACCCATTAAGACTGATATTTTTGGCATG
>JAZOSA010000035.1:0-6804 GCA_045656905.1 Bacteroidales bacterium | reverse complement strand
CTATCTTGTCAGAGCCATTCTTGCCATTCTCAGCTAAGAAATTACAATCTATGATTGGCTTGGAAGTAAGCGGCTGGAATCAAGCTAAGGAAACAATCTTATTGAACGAAAACGCTACTATCGGCGAAGTCGAGTTGTTGTTCACAAAGGTTGAAGACGAGACAGTGGCAGCACAAGTCAATAAATTGGAAGAGACAAAGAAACAAAACGAACTCAACGCATGGGCTCCAAATCCAATCAAGCCTAACACTAACATCGATGAATTTGGCAAGATGGACATCAGAGTAGGTACTGTTTTAGAATGCGTTAAAGTTCCAAAAGCAGACAAGTTATTACAATTCTTGATCGACGACGGTATGAACAAACGTACTATTGTTTCAGGAATCGCAAAATATTATCCAAATCCTGAAGAATTAGTCGGCAAGCAAGTATGCTTCATCGCTAACTTCGAGCCTCGTAAGTTGAAAGGCATCGTCAGCGAAGGCATGATTTTGTCAGCAGAAGACAAAGACGGAAGATTGGTTGTCATGTCACCAAGTCAGCCTGTTGCTCCAGGAAGTTCAGTTGGATAATTGACTAAAGGTTAATGACGAAAGTCTAAAGTAAGACTTTAGCTATTAGACTTTTGTCTTTCGTCTATTTAAGAGAAGGATAGAATGCATCTTCAATGTGTTCTATCCTTTTTTATTTTAATGTCAAAATAGGATTATTTAATAAAGTATCTATTATTTGATGATAAACGTGATTTTCATTAACTTTAGAAATGCTCATAATTTTATTGCCAGCGTCTTTTGAAGAAGCACCGCAATGATATATTTGTTCATTTTTATCATTATAATCTAGAACAATATATCTATCATGAAAAATACCACAAGTCTTGCGAAAGGTAATAGATATTTTAGGATATTGCTTGCAAAAATCTATAAATTCTTTTTGATGTAAACCATAACTGATATTGTCACTAAAGATAGTAATAGTAATATTGGGATCTACATTTTTAAGCATCACGAGGGTTTTTAATCCTATGTAATTATCTATCACATATATTTTATTTTTGGCAGTTTTATATATACTATCATAAGCTAAGTTTGCTTCAACTGTTTCCCCATTCAAAATCAGATATTCTTTTTTAATGTGAATATCTGTAAAATCTTTAATTATTTTCAACACATCATCTTTATTAATCATTGTGTTTTTTATGTGTGCAATATCAGATGTATTTTGAGATGTTTGAATTGCTATTTGAAGTAACTCCCTGTTTTCAATAAAATTATTGTTTCCTATTATAAAATCTTTCATTTCCTTGAAAGCCTTAATTAGAATTTTACTTTGTTTTATAGCGAGTTCTCCTTTTAAAACAGTCATAAGCATATAAACACCTTGTTCTGTAAATGCGAAAGGTAACTTTCTGGTTCCTCCCCAGTTTGATGTCAAATTTTTTGACATCAAGATTTTTTCATATTCTTCTTTTGTAAGTTGGAAACGAAAGTCAACAATTTCTTATTTATAACTTCTGACTGAAGGATAGAATGCATCTTCAATGTGTTCTATCCTTTTTTCGTTGTTTTTGTCGATGACGATAGCGATGATATCGAATCGAACGTCGTTGTCGTATTGATAACGATTGACGTAAGAGTTTGCAGCCCAGATGAGATGTCGTTGCTTATAAACATCGACGGTTATTTCCGGTTCGACGAGGCAGGTGCTGTGACGTGTCTTCACTTCGACAAAGACGATAGTGTCGCCGTCTTTTGCAATGATGTCGACTTCTTTATGTCCGCACACCCAATTCTTTTCTAAAATCTGATACTTACGCTCGAGAAGATACTCCAGAGCGATTTGTTCGCCTAAGGCGCCAATGTCATTGTGAGATGCCATAATTTTTTTGGTTTAAGGTTTAATTTTTTAAGTCAACAGACAACGGACAACAGTCAACAGATTTTGTCCATTGTTTAGTTCTTAGTTCTTAGCTCTTAGTTCTGCGTTCCACAAACTCGCATATAATGTGTCCTATCATGATGTGGCTTTCTTGTATGCGAGGCGTGTCGGTGGATGGCACATTAATTAATATGCCGCCGAAGTCTTTCATCAAGCCGCCTGTTGCACCTGTGAGAGAGATTATTTTTATATCTTTTTCTTTACATACTTTATAAGCTTCAATTATGTTACGGCTATTGCCGCTTGTCGAGATTCCCACGAGCACGTCACCTTTTCGTGCCGATGCTGTGAGGAGTCTGCTGTAAACAAAGTCATATCCGTAGTCGTTGCTGACGGCTGTCATATATGAGGTGTTGCAGTGCAGAGCTTCTGCGTTGAGAGGAGCGCGATCCAGATAAAAGCGTCCGCTGAGTTCCGAGGCGAGATGCTGTGCGTCGGCAGCGCTGCCTCCATTGCCGCAGAAATGAATCTTGCCGCCGTTACGCAGACTTTCAACAATGACATCAACAGCAGCTTCAATGGATTGCAACAACTTCTCATCAGATAAAATACTGTTCTTTACCTCGATGCTTTGCTCAATAGACTCTTTTATTCTGTTCATAACTTAATTTTTGCTTATTGCAAAGTTACTGATAATTTATTGAAATAGGGGAGGAATTTACAGGAATTTTTTATGACACCAAGTCACCGAGACGCCGAGTCACCAAGTTATAAACTCTACACTCTAAACTCTACACTTTTTTCACTATCTTTGCACAAATTGAAATCAATCAAAATTTTATCAATATGAAAAAAATCTTTTTATCATTATTTATCGTGATGTCGGTTTTTATGAATGTAAGAGCCGATGAGGGTATGTGGATTCCTATGTTGTTGCAAAACAACGAGAAAGAGATGCAAGAAATGGGAATGAACATCACTGTTGAAGACATCTATTCTATCAACAACAGCAGTATGAAAGACGCTGTCGTTTTGTTCGGCGGCGGTTGTACCGGTGAAATCGTCAGCGACCAAGGTCTCCTCTTCACTAACCATCACTGCGGTTTCGACTGGATTCAATATCACAGCACAGTAGAACACGATTACCTCACCGATGGTTTCTGGGCAATGAGCTTCGAAGAAGAACTTCCATGTCCTGGCTTGACAGCTGTTATGTTAAAGAAAATGGAAGACGTCACAGAGCGCGTTCTCGAAGGCGTTGAAAAAAGCACAACAGTAGAAGAAAGAGCAGAAATCGTTAAGAATAACATCGCAAAAATAATAGAAGAGACTTCTGCTACAACAGATTACGAACTCGAAATCAAGTCTTTCTATCACGGAAATAAATATTATATGATTTATAACGAGGTGTTTAAAGACGTCCGTATGGTCGGCACTCCTCCTTCAAATATCGGTAAGTTCGGCGGCGACACCGACAACTGGGTTTGGCCTCGTCACACTGGCGACTTCTCAATCTTCCGTATCTACGTCTCTCCAGAAGGCAAAGCCGTTGAATATAGCGAAGATAACGTTCCTTACAAACCAGCTTATCATTTCCCAATCTCATTGAAAGGCGTTGAAGAAGGCGACTTCACATTCGTATTCGGTTATCCAGCTCGCACTAACGAATATCTTCCTTCAGTAGCTGTAAATCAAGAAGCTAACGTCATCTATCCTGTCAGCGTCGACCTTCGCGGCAAGATTCTCGACATCTATAATAAATACCAAGAAAAAGACCCTAAAGTTAGAATTCAATATGCTTCAAAACATGCTCACCTTGGCAACGGATGGAAAAAATGGATGGGCGTGATTGAAGGTATCAACAACTTCAAAGGCGTTGAAAAGAAATATGCTTTCGATAAGGCTTTCACAAAATGGGCTAACTACAGCCGCTCAAGAGGCGCTTACCTCGAACTCATCAAAGATTTCAACAGAGTTTATGCAGAATATGAACCTTATCGTCTGGCAACGACTTACCTCTCTGAGACAGCTCTTCAAATTGAAGTATTGACATTCGCTGCTAACTTCAATGCGCTCGCTCAGGTGACAAAAGACACTCCTCAAGAAGAAATCGACGCTCTCGTAGCTAAAGCAAGAGAAACAGCAAAAGTGTTCTTCAAAGATTATTATCAACCAATAGATCAAGAAGTTGCTGCTATGGTTCTTCAAGAATATATCAACAACCAGCCAGCCGACTTCCGTCCAGAGCTTCTCAACACCATCGTTGAAAAATATGATAACGTTCAAGCATACGTTGACGAATTGTTTGCAAAGACAATGTTCGCTTCAGAAGAAAATGTCAATGATTTGTTAGATAATTTCAAGGCTTCAAAAGCAAAGAAAATCGCTGCTGACCCAGCATTGATGGCTTATATGAACGTGATGGATTTCTATTTCGCAAACGTAAGACCTAATGTCGTTAAGATTAGCAATGAAATATCTGAGTTACAAAGAATTTTCATGCGCGGACAAATGGAGTTCCATGCAGAACAAAATCCTGACAAGATGATGTATCCAGACGCTAACTTCTCATTGCGTGTCACTTACGGTAAAGTAGGCGGTTTCTCACCAAGAGACGCTGTTCATTACAAACACTACACAACATTAGACGGCATCATGCAAAAGGAAAATCCAGAGATTTACGATTATGTTGTTACAGACCGTTTGCGCGAGCTTTACGAAAATAAAGATTATGGTCGTTATGCAGATAAAGACGGCAGCATGCACGTCGCTTTCATCGCTGGCAACCACACAACAGGCGGTAACTCAGGCAGTCCAATCTTGAACGCCGACGGTCATCTCCTCGGTCTCAACTTCGACCGCACATGGGAAGGCACAATGAGCGACTTGATTTATGACCCATCAATCTGCAAGAATATCTCTGTCGACGTTCGTTACGTTTTGTTTATCATTGACAAATACGCTGGCGCAACACGCTTGATTGACGAAATGACAATTGTTGAGTGATTCATAATTCACAATTTATAATGCATAATTAGGGTGTCACGATGAAGTGGCATCCTTTTTTTTTATGAACTAAGAACTAAGAGCTAAGAACTAAGAACCAAGAACTCTGACTGCTTGACAGACGCATCAACAATCCATTTTTTATTTCATTGTTATTGTCGATACGTCTCTACTAATTTTCAATTTTCAACTTTCAATTTTCAATTGTCTTATTTTGGGCGTTCCGCTACGCGTCGGGCTTTCCGCTATATCTTTGCTCGCTTTTTGTTTTTCCTCGCTCACTCAAAATATGGGTTCGGCACTTCGACAGGCTCAGTGACCTCGTTCCCGAAACTTGTTCCCGAAACGCTCGCAAAGGATGCCGCTCCAATCCCTAACGCATTGGCGGCGATTAATACCAAAAATGAATATTGTGCTGAAATGAGAATTGGTAGAGACGTCACATAGTTTGAGACGCCACAGGAGTGACGTCTCTACTTGAATAAAAAAACCGTCACTTCGTATGAAGCAACGGCTTTAATTATGAATTATGCATTAAGCATTATGAATTATTTAATAACAATCTTCTTAGTTTGCATTGTGTTTCCTAAGATTTTAACGAAATAGACTCCGCTTGAGAGGTCAGAGACATCGATGCTTCTGCTTCCTGCGAAGGTGAATCTTCTGACTTCTTGACCTTGTGCGTTGATGATGAGAACGCTCAACTTACCGTATTCATAATCTGAAGAGAAGTTGAGAGTTGACATTGCTGGGTTAGGGAAGATGTCGACGTTGAATGTTTCTTTTTCAACGAGAGTAGGAACCTCTGTCAAGACTTCAACGGTGTTACTTAAAGAAATGACTTTACCAGATACTCTCAAGACAGGATTGTCAGGAGCGTCGCATCTTGTACATGTGTAGCCGTCAACGCAGTTAGGGTGGTTAGGATGACATTCATCGAGGTATGTTGGGTCGAATTGATAGAACAAGTCAGCATAGCCTGTTGCTATATATTGTGTCAAGTCGAAGTCCCAAGTCATAGCGATGCTGCCTGGACACCAGCCAGAGCGGTTGTAAGGCCATGTTCCGTTTTGAGGAGAGCAGCCTGCTGGGTTAGGGTTACATTGTCTCCATAAGTGTTGTTCGTAAGCTTTTTCGCCATTGACGTTGATGATGTGAGTTGCGTCGTAGAACTCAGCGGCGTTGCCTGTATTTTCGGTGTCGTTGGCGCCGCTGCTCCAGTTGTGTCCTGTTGTAGTGAGTTTCAATCTAGCGGCTTCTGTGTTATTTTGGAAGAAATATTTTACTTTAGGAACAGGTTGTCTTTTGTTATAATCGCCGAATGGGTAGATGTCGTACCATAATTCTTCAACATTAGCGTAGTCGTATTCTGGGTCGCCTTTAGTCAAGTTGAAAGTAAGAGTTGGGTTGTAACCGTCGCCGTTCCATGATTCGAAGTAAAGTTCTATTTCAACGAGACCTTGGAGTACAGATGTGTAGTCTGTCACGTCGATGTTATCTTCGCATTCAACGCCGAAAGGAGTTGTATAGCGGAAGAGTTCCATCCATTCGCCGCGGTAGTTTCTTACTTTAACGCCACCGACGCGGTCGTAAGTGTCGCATACGCCGATACATTTATGGTCGTAGTGAGCGTTGATTTGGCTGAATGCGCCAACGTGTGTTGGCAAGACGTAATTTCCTTTTGCAGAATGTTGAGAAGGAGTACATTGGAGGTCGCCGTCGAAAGCAACGACATCGAGGCTTTCATATTCATTAGTGATAGTGAATGTTGAAGACTTTTCTGTTACGTTGCCGCCTGTTGTAGTGACGCTGATAGTCATGTTATGTTCTCCGTATGTTGAAGGAGTCCAGTAGCAGTAGAAGTAACCGTTTTCTGGGTCGTCAGGATATATTGTATTCAAAGTGCTTTCTTCGCCGTTG
>JAZOSA010000034.1:0-18882 GCA_045656905.1 Bacteroidales bacterium | reverse complement strand
AAATCTTAGCTGGGCTTAATGCTCTTGTGATGAATAAGTCGGCTTTTGTTGTGTAATTGATAACGTCGATGTTTTCGTTGCGAAGTTCTCTTACGATACCGTGGATACGTGAACCTTTCATACCAACGCATGCGCCGACTGGGTCGATGCGGTCATCGTATGATTCAACGGCGATTTTTGCTCTTTGACCTGGTTCTCTGACGATTTTGCGGATTGTAATCAAACCGTCATAAACTTCTGGAACTTCCATTTCAAATAAACGTTGCAAGAAGATCTCTGATGTTCTTGACAAGATAATCACTGGAGAGCCGTTCTTGTTTTCAACGCTCTTGACGATAGCTCTGATAGTGTCACCTTTTTTATAGTTGTCTGATGGGATTTGTTCTGCCTTTGGAAGTACTAATTCGATGCCGTCTTCGTCGACGATCAAAATTTCCTTACGCCAGACTTGATAAACCTCAGCAGTGATGATTTCACCAACTTTGTCCTTATATTTCAAGAAGATGTTTTCTTTCTCGAATTCCATGACTTTTGTCTGAAGATTTTGACGGATTGCCAAAATTTCTCTTCTTCCGAAGTCTTTAATCTCGACTACTTCTGAAACTTCTTCGCCAACTTCAAAGTCAGGCTCGATTTTGATAGCTTCTGAATATTCGATTTCACTCAATGGATCTTCAACTTCACCATCTTCAACAACTGTACGGTTGTGATAAATTTCGAGAACGCCTTTATCAATATTAACAATGATGTTGAAATATTCATCGCTTCCGTATTTCTTTGCAAGCATAGCCTTGAACACATCTTCAATGATGTGCATCATTGCTTCACGGTCAATATTCTTGAATTCTTTAAATTCAGAAAAGGTGTCGATTAAATTTAATATTTCCATATAATTCTAGGAACTTAAAAGTTAATGTATGGTTTAATTTCTTTAATATCTGAGAATGACAATTCGACGTTGCTGCCGTAAGTGGTTTTTCTTAACTTGCCCAACATCTTTATCGTAGCTTCCTGAACCTCTATTTTTTCTTCGTTGAAAGAAACAAGCTTGTAGACTTTCTTCACGCCTTCATTGCTTAAAATCTCGAGTTCTTTTTCTACGTATTTGTTCAACTGACGATGTTTTAACAAAGGATAGTCGATGCCAGCTGATGAAACGCTGAGTTCGTAATCTTCAACTTCTCTGTCGAGACGGCCTTCGATGAAACGACTTAACTCAACGCAATGATCGATTGTGACAGAACTGTCAGCATCGATATATACATTGATTACATTGCTCTTTGAAACTGTGATGTCAACGACGAAACGATCGCTATTTTCTAATGCTTCGTTTGCTAATTCTGTTATTTGATCCTTTGTTATCATGATGAATTTTTGACAATAAAAAAACCTGTTACATTCTGTAGCAGGTCTTCAATTTATAAATTTGTTGTCGAACAAGGATTCGAACCTTGACAGGCAGAACCAAAATCTGCAGTGCTACCATTACACCATTCGACAATCATTATCTCGTTTGAATGTGAGTGCAAAAATACAGCTTTTTTTGATACGTGCAACAAAAAAATGATTTTTTTTTAATTTTTTTTTATACCTTATTAATATGACAAAAAACTTTAAAAAATTATGCATTATACATTACGAATTATGAATTATATCTTATCTTTGCAAATTACAAGTTTTTATTTAATTGAAAAAATAATTAAACATAAATACTAATGAGTTTCAAAAAGTTAAACAACATTGTAGGATGGTTTGTGTTCCTTATCGCAACCGTCGTTTATGTACTCACATTAGAAACTACCGTCAGTTGGTGGGATTGCGGTGAGTATATTTCCACAGCTTATAAATTGCAGGTTGGTCACCCTCCAGGAGCACCTCTTTTCCAGATGATAGGCAGATTTTTCTCACTTTTTGCCTTCGGTGATGTCACAAAAGTGGCATTAATGATAAATTTGATGTCGGCTTTGTGCAGCAGTTTTACAATTTTATTCCTCTTCTGGACTATCACGCTTCTCTCTAAAAAGATCTGGATGAAAGAAGGCGAGTCCGCTCCAATGTCAAATAAAATTGCAGTCTTGGCAACAGGTGTCATCGGCGCTTTGGCTTATACATTCTCAGATTCCTTCTGGTTCTCCGCAGTGGAAGGCGAGGTCTATGCGATGTCATCGTTGTTTACCGCTATAACATTCTGGGCAATCCTGAAATGGGAAGAAGTCGCTGATGAACCTTATAACTACCGCTGGCTCATATTTATAGCCTACCTCATCGGTTTGTCAATCGGCGTTCACCTCCTTAACCTCTTGTGTATCCCTGCAGTCGTTTACGTCGTTTACTTCAAGAAATATAAAAACATCACATTCAAAGGTTTTGTAGTCGCAGGCATAATATCAGTGCTTCTCGTCGGCTTAATCCAAGTGGTGCTTATCCCAGCAATCGTTTCATTGTGCGGCAAGTTCGAGCTTTTCTTCGTAAACACACTCAACACTCCTTTCAACGTCGGAACTGTCGTTTACTTCTTGCTTCTTATCGCGATAATAGTCTTGGGAATTTATTTCTCAAATAAATATAAGAAAGTTATATTGAATGTCGCTGTTCTTTCATTCATGTTTATATTAATAGGTTATTCTTCTTTCTTTATGCTCGTTATCCGCGCTAATGCTAATACACCTATTAATGAAAATGAACCAAGCGAAGCTGTTTCTATGCTTTCTTATTTGAAACGTGAACAATATGGCAGCTGGCCTTTGCTTACTGGTCCTTACTATATGGCAAAACCAATCGATGCTAACGACGGAAGTCCTGTGTATGTGAGAGATGAGGAAAAAGGCAAGTATGTCATCACTGATGAAAGAAGAGGAACAGAACCAATCTATGATGAAAATATGACTACAATATTCCCTCGTATGTGGAATGGTACAAAACGTTTGTATACCTCTACTTATGAACAATATATTGATAAGTCGAAGATGGTTCCTGTGACAGTGAAGAAACCTAATGGAACCTCGGAAACAGTGATGCGTCCTACTTTTGCGCAAAACCTCAAGTTCTTCTTTGGATATCAATGTAATCATATGTACTGGCGTTATTTCATGTGGAATTTCGTAGGTCGTCAGAATGATATTCAAGGTCATGGAGAATTGGAATACGGCAACTGGATAAGTGGTATCAATTTCATCGATGAAGCTCGTTTGGGCAAACAGACAGATCTCCCTAAGTCAATGGAAAATTCAGGTCGTACGACTTTCTTCTTCTTGCCTTTGATATTGGGATTGATAGGTGTGTTCTATCATATTAAGAAAGATATTAAGAATTCTTGGGTGGTGTTCTTGTTGTTCTTTATGACAGGTCTTGCCATCGTGATTTACTTGAACCAAACTCCATATCAGCCTCGTGAACGTGACTACGCATACGCTGGTTCTTTCTACGCATTCTGTATCTGGATCGGTATCGGCGTGATGGGCGTCATGGAACTTCTGCAAAAAATCATTAAGAATAAAATGGCTGTTGCAGTCATTGCATTCGTGTTATGCCTCTCAGTTCCAACAGTTATGGCGGCTTCAGGATGGGAAGGACACAACCGTTCAAACAAGACAGCTGCTCTCGACTGGGGTAAGAATTATCTCAAGAATCTTCCAGAAAATGCTGTGATATTCACTCGCGGAGATAACGATACATTCCCTCTTTGGTATGTTCAGGAAGTTGAAGGTTATCGTACCGACGTCCGCGTATGTAATTATATGCTTTCTTCTGGTTATTGGTATGTCCATCAGATGGGTCGTAAACAATATGAATCAGATAGATTGCCTTTGACCTTGACACCAGACCAATATGATAATGGTGTTAACGAACCTATATTTATCAATGAAGTCGTTGATGGTCCTGTGGAATTGGCAGACGCTATAGAATTTATCAAGAGTGACAATCCTAGGACAAAGGTTCCTTTGATGTCAGGCGATAAAGTCAATTATCTTCCAACTCGTCATCTTAAAATTACAGTCGATAAGGAAGCAGTTGTCCGTAATGGCATCGTTCCTGAAAATATGAAGGACAGAATCGTTGATGAAATAGTCTGGACAATACCAAGCAGCGTTAATTATCTTTATAAGAACGACTTGATGCTCCTTGACTTCTTCGCAAGCAACGACTGGACACGCGCTGTGTATTTCACAAGCTTAAGCGATATCAGGAATATTTTGGATATTGATAAATATCTGCATCAAGAAGGTCTCGCTCATCGTTTCATGCCGGTGGTCGCTGAGTCTTATTATAAAGATGCTGGCGGTGTCTTCGTCGATGGTTCATACGAATTGCTTATGTCTGACGATATCAGATGGGGTAACCTCAACGACCCTGATGTCGCCGTTGACCCTGAAAGTCGTCGTAGCGTTTTGTTCGTAAAACAGGCTTATATGCGTCTCGCTCAGACTCTTGCTAACACTCAAAGAAAAGATGAAGCAGTCGCGGTCTTGGATAAATGTCTGGAATTCTTCCCAAATGATAAGATTCCTTATGACGTTTTGATGATGACATATCCTGAGATTTACTATGTGTGCGGCGCAATTGAAAAAGGCGATGCGTTTATGAATACAATGCTCGAAAATTGCAAAGATAACCTTAGATATTATTATGAGTTGGATATGCCATTCTTGATGTATTATACTGAAAGCATATACGAGAACTTGGCTATCTTGGATAAGATGAAGAACGTGGCGCTGAAGTATAAACGCAATGATCTTAGAACTCAGATAACGAATACGTTGAAAGAAGAAAACAGTAAGTTCTATCCGTATTTGGCTAAGTAAAACAACAAAAAAAGCTCAGAGATTTCTGAGCTTTTTTTATTTGAAGTTCTGAGTTTTTATTTCTTAATGAAACTTTTGAATACGCAATAGATTCCTGCAAGGAGGAAAGGAATGCTGAGCCATTGTCCCATATCCAATGTCATTGATGTCTCAAATTCAACTTGCGGATTCTTGATGAATTCAATCAATATTCTTGAACCGAAAACTACGATGAGGAATATGCCGAACATGAATCCAGGGCGTTTCTCCGCCATGCTTTGTTTGTAGTAAGCGAATAAAAGGTAAATGAAAACCAATATGCAGAAAATCGCTTCGTAAATCTGTGTTGGGTGACATGCTGGTATGTTTTCTATTGGCATCCCGATAGGGTAGTCTCTTACGAACTTGAATCCCCAAGGAAGTGTAGTCGGTTCGCCGTAAATCTCTGAGTTCATAAGGTTTCCGAAACGGATGAATGCGCCGGCAATTGCAACTGGAACGACGATTCTGTCTAAAATCCAGATGTAAGGTTTCTTGATTTTTCTGGCGTAAATGAATAGACCTATCAAAATTCCTATCGCGCCTCCGTGACTGGCAAGTCCGCCTTCCCAAATTTTTAATATCTCAACAGGGTTTGACAAATAATAAGAAGGCTCGTAGAAAAGACAGTGGCCTAGACGTGCACCTAAAATGGTGGATATTAACATATATATCCAAAGCATATCTAGTTGGTCGTCATTGAGTTTTTCTTTCTTATAAATACTTTTCATGATGTAATATCCGACAATGAAAACCATTGCCCAGAAAAGTCCGTACCATGCGATAGGGCGACTGCCTATGTGAAAAATGTAGGGATCAACATCCCAAACGACGTAATTGAATAACATAATTTTCTATTTTTTGCAAAAATAATAAAAAAGACCAAAAATTGTAGAGACGTCACCCCTGTGGCGTCTAAAAATGTGTCGTCTTTTTTTTATTTTTAAATTCAAAAAATAATTATGAATTATGCATTATGAATTGTGAATAAATCTTAACGTTTGGAATCTTAACGTTTTTTAACTTAAAGTCTTTTTGCTTGCAATAATTGAACAGTCCTTTTTCTGTAAGATATTCTGCTAGATATTCTTGTTCCGTTTGTCCTGGCGTTGGAACAAGATATGCATTTCTGTTAAGAATGGTTAAGTCCATTAAGGAAGAATAACCTCCTCGGCAGATGATGTTTTTTGATTTGGCAACTATTTTAACAAATGTTTCGTCCTCGACATGGTTGAAGAAAATGATGTTTTTCGGAGCGTCGACTGGAATTTGTTCATCCTCTGGTTTTGCTCTTAAAATGACGATATTTCCTTGAATGTCGTTTGCTTGCTTGATGATAATGTCTTCAAAAATAGTGCGTTGTGGTTCTGGTCCTGATAAAATTACTAGATAATCAATTGATTTGATTTCGTCTTTTATTTCAGAAGAAAAACGGCTCAGGAAACCGATGTATTTAGTTTTGATTTTAACATTTGCAGGGTGTGATAACTTTCCAGATAACGAAGGCTCGTTTTCAACATCAGGAATCCAAAGTTCGTCGTATTTTTTGATGTAGTGTTTATGTAGTTGATTTATAATAGGAGAGGTCCATTTGAAAAATTTAGGAACCTGAATGTTGAGTTGGTGAGTTATATAAATAGAGTGTACTTTTTTGCTCCAGCATCCGAATCTGTTGTCGGAAATGACTAGGTCTATTTTGTGTTCGTCAACGATTTTTTCTAAGGCTTTGTGTTCTTTGTTAAAATTTATTAAGGCATTCGGAATGGATTTTAACAATTGAAAAACTTGAGAGTCGCCTTTGCTGTATAAAGGTTCAAAACCAGGAAGTTTTATGAATTCTAAATTCGGAAATTCTTTTTTGAGGAATGCTAAAGGAGCTTTGTCTGCTGCAATGATAACATTGTCGCCCGATTCCAGTAATCCTCTGATTATCGGGACGCATCGGGTGGCGTGGCCTAACCCCCAATTCAACGGACATATCAATACATTCTTTTTCAACTCCTTGATTTTTTGCAAAGATAATAAAAGTCAACGGACAACAGTCAACGGACAACAGACTTTTTGCAATGAGCTATGGCTGTGGGCAATTTACAATGAAGAATGAAAGTAATGAAATGATGAAAAGCTCGATGCTCATAGTTCAGGGCTGATAGCTATTTTTCAACTTTCAACTATTGACCAGCTGAATGCTAATCGCTAATAGCTGACAGCTTCTTTGGGCGTTCCGGCAAAGCCGTCGGGCTTTCCGCTATATCTTTGCTCGCCATGTTTCCGTCTCGCTTACTCAAAATATGGACTGGCACTTCGACAGGCTCAGTGACCTCGTTCCCGTTTCCCGTACCCAAATCCCGAAACGCTCGCAAAGGATGCCGCTCCAATCCCTAACGCTCAGCGATGAGCATCGAATCGCCTCACTTTTTAAACAAATATTCTTAATAAAAATTAACATATTTTATTGTAAATCAATAAAATAAATTCTTTATATTTGCACTTGAAATTATAACTCAAAATTATGAATTGTGAATTATGCATTGTTATATGAGGTTGCGTTGACTTTAGTGCCTGGCATTGGCGATGTTAATGGCAAGAAACTGGTGGCGTATTGTGGCGGAGCGGAAGCGGTTTTTCGTGAGAAAAAGAAGTCGCTGTCGAAGATTCCCGGGATAGGGGAGAAGACGGTTGATAGCATTTTGTCGCAGGATGTTCTGTCGCGAGCGGAAAGAGAATTGGATTTTGCTGATAAATATGGAATAAGGATTCTCTATTATCTTAATTCTGATTATCCCAAACGTCTTCAGCATTGCTACGACAGTCCTATGGTTTTGTATTGCAGTGGTTATACTGATTTGAATGTCGCTAAGATTATCGGCGTTGTCGGTACTCGCAACGTGACTGATTACGGCAAACTTATGACGGACAAGATTATATCTGAATTGGTCGATGATGATGTTCTGGTTGTCAGTGGTCTGGCTTATGGTGTCGATACTTGTGCGCATTGCGCTTCTGTGAAGTATGGACTGAAAACGGCGGCTGTTTTGGCACATGGACTTCATACCATTTATCCTCCGATGAATAGAAATCTTGCGAGAAAAATTCTGGACGAAGGCGGATGTCTTTTGACGGAGCAGATTAGCGGTGCTGAACCTGATAGGGAAAATTTCCCAAAGAGGAACAGAATTGTCGCAGGTATGGTTGATTGTCTGATAGTTGTGGAGAGCGCATCAAAAGGAGGTGCGCTCATCACGGCTGAAATTGCGAACGCTTACGACAGGGAGGTCTTCGCGCTGCCTGGGCGTATCGGCGATGTTTATAGCATCGGATGTAATAATATGATAAAAGATAATAAGGCTAATATTTTGGTGGATGTCAACGACTTGCGCTCAATAATGCGTTGGGATGAGGATAAAAAAGTCGTGCCGAAGCAGATGCGTATGTTTCGAGAATTCAGTGAAGATGAGAAATTGGTGATGAATTTGTTTGAAGAAAACGCTGTGGTTTATCTTGATAAAATCATTACGGAGACGTCACTTTCGCCTACAAAAATTGCCTCGATTTTGTTGTCGCTGGAGTTTGATGGAGTGTTGTCGTCGCTTCCTGGAAAACGTTATCAAAAGTTGTGATTATAATAGGATTATAAAATAAAAATTCTTACTTTTGCAACAAAATAAGCATAAATGCAGGAAGGTATCGTTATTAAATCAACGGGAAGTTGGTATGAAGTGAGAAATGAGAGCGGCGAAGTGGTGCTTTGCCGCCTTAGAGGTAAAATTCGTCTTGATGGAATTAGAACGACAAACCCCGTTGCGGTGGGTGATAAGGTTATTTTTGAAAAAGAAAATAATAAGGATACTTGCGTGATTAACAAGATTTTACCTCGCTATAACGTTATCGTGAGAAAGTCGGTTAATCTTTCAAAGGCTTCTCATATCATTGCTTCAAATATCGATCAGGCAATCTTGGTGGCGACAATTGCTCATCCAAGAACATCGACGGGTTTCATGGATAGATTTCTGGTTACGGCAGAAGCTTATCATATTCCAACAACGATAGTTTTCAACAAATGCGACTTGTATGACGAGGAGCAGATGAAAGTCGCTGAAGGTCTGATTGCTGATTTTGAAAAAATTGGATATCACGCATTTATGGTTTCAGCAAAGACTGGATTTCAATGTGACGAACTGAAGGCGATAATGAAAGATAAAGTCAATCTTTTCTCAGGTCACTCTGGCGTAGGTAAGTCGGCACTCATAAATCGCCTCGATGAAAATCTTAACGTAAGAGTCGGCGATATTTCTGAAGTCCACGAAAAAGGAAAACACACAACTACATTTTCTCAGATGTTTCCGCTTGCATTCGGCGGTTATATTATTGACTCTCCAGGAATTAAGGAGTTCGGTTTGTATGATATGGAGAAAGACACTCTTGCACAACGCTTTCCGGAAATGCGTAGAATGATGCATGAATGTAAGTTCTCTAACTGTACTCATCTTCATGAACCTCATTGTGCTATAAAAGAAGCTGTGGAACAAAATATCATCGCTGATTGGCGTTACAATGATTATTGTAATATGATGGAAGATAGTTTATGAAACAGCTTTTGTCATTATTTCTGATAATATTTTCTTTAGGGCTTAACGCTCAGCAAGATACGGACTCTTATGTCGTCGTGTCGGATATTGTCGTAAGTGGAAATAATGTCACAAAAGATGCTATCATTTTTAGGGAATTGACGTTCGCTGTCGGCGATACGATTCCTTTGCAGCGTTGGGAAGAGGAACTGCGTGTCAGTAATGAGAATGTCTTGAATACAACGTTGTTCAACTTCGTATCCTTTGAGCAACAGGAAGATAAGTCGGTGAAGAATGGTGTCGTTCTTAATATTGATGTCGTAGAGAGATGGTATCTCTGGCTTTATCCATATCTTGCTTATTCCGACAGAAATCTTAATGCTTGGTACGAGGCAAACGATATCGCTCGTTTCAGTTATGGCGTTGAAATGAAATATCGTAACTTCTTGGGTTTGAAACATAATCTTAATCTTACTCTCATTTTGGGTTATAATCAGAATTATGCTTTGTCGTATGATATTCCGTATATGACTGGAAAACAGTGTTTTGGTTTTGAAGTCGGAGGCGGATATAAGAGGGATAAGGAAGTGCCGTACATCACAGAAAACAATAAAGTGATGTATTTTAATGGCGGTGATAAATTCGCGAAACAGTCGGCTTTCTTCTTTGTTGAGCCGTATTTTCGCTTCGGTCATCGTAATAAGTTGTTCGTGAATTTTAGTTATAACAACACTCTTTTTCATGATACTTTGTCGTCGTTGAATGATGGTTTTGGCAATGTGAAAGGAACTCGTTTTCAATATCTTGCATTGTCGGCTGTGTATAAAAACGATTATCGTGACGAACAGAATTATCCTCTCAACGGACATTATTTTGAGCTCATGATGGAAAAGATTGGTTTCGGTGCTTTTGAGACAAGTCCTGATGTTTTTTATGCAAAAATCACGACCGACTGGTATCAGCCGATTAAAGGTCGTTGGTATTGGGCGTCAAATCTTACGCTTAAAATGTCGCCGAATACAGAAACTCCTTATTTCTTGAACCAAGGTCTGGGTTATAAGAACGATTTCGTGAGAACGTATGAGTTGTATGTGGTTGACGCTATGAATTTCGCATTGATGAAGAATAATCTGAAGTTTGCAATATTGAATCCTGTTACGAAATATATTCCTTTTATCAAGAATGAAAGGTTTGGGAAAATCCATTTCGCAATGTACGCCAATCTGTTTTTTGATTGTGCATATTCGTGGGAAATGCCTGTAAATCAGACTTCTTTCTTGGATAATAAATTTATTTTTGGAACAGGGGTAGGATTGGATTTTGTAACTTATTATGATAAAGTATTGCGCTTGGAATGTGGTGTGAATGATATGGGTGAGATGGGCTTTTTCATACATTTTGTTGCGCCAATATGATTTTGTGTTAATAAAAAATAACAAAAATGAAAGTTGTTTTATACGGAAAGGCATTTGGTAAAGATTACGATGAAATGATGCGTAATATGCTTCACTTTTTATGTGAATCAAAAGTGGAAATTATTGTTTATGAACCATTTTGGAATGATATAAAACATTGTTTTGATGAAGGTATGTCGTATTCTTTCTTGAAAAAGACAGATGACATAAAGGGAAAAGCTGATGTCGTGTTTTCCTTTGGCGGCGACGGAACGATATTGGATTCGGTGCCTGTTATCCGCGACAGCGGTGTCCCGGTTTGCGGTATCAATACAGGAAATCTCGGTTTCCTTTCTAGCGTTTCTCCAATGGAAACCATCGACGCTGTGAAAAATATTATAGAAGGAAATTATGAAATAGAACGCCGTTCGTTAATAAAAATTAACGACAAGAATAATATTTTCAATGGAATAAATTATGCCCTCAATGAAATAAGCGTATGCCGTAAAGATAATGGTTCTCTGATAGTTGTGAATGTGTTTATTGATGATATGTTGCTGAATACATATTGGGCGGACGGAATTATTTTGGCAACGCCGACTGGTTCTACAGCTTATTCGATGAGTGTCGGAGGACCAATCATGACACCTAACGCAGATAGTTTTTTAATTACTCCAATAGCGGCACACAATTTAAGCGTACGTCCTGTCGTTATACCAGACAAAAGTAAGGTGAAAATAAAGGTTGAAGGAAGATGTGACAGTTTTGCATTAGGTCTGGATTCTCGTATAATGTTGGTAGATAAGTCGTTGGAAATAGAGATAGAGAAAACTGATTTCAGTTTCAATATGATAAAACTGCCGAATAAAAACTTTTTCGAGACAATAAGAAAGAAACTTTCTTGGGGTAACGATTTGAGAAATTAATTTAAAAATAAGTATAGATTATTTAACAATTAATTGTAAATTTGTAAATTCTGCGAAGAATATATTTAGTGGTTGAAAATCAATTAGAAAAGTAAATAAATTGATGAAAAGAAATAAAGTTCTGATAGTGTTGATGCTTTTGGTGTTATCTCTCGTAATGCCAAAAAATCTTAAGTCGCAAATAATGGAAGTAGGAGCGACGGCTGGTTTGTCATATTACATCGGTGATATAAATCCTAGTAAGCACTTCTTGCAGAGTAAGATAGCGTATGGTGCATCTGTGAGATATTATCAGAATCTGCGCTGGGCATTCAGATTGCAATATTCTAGAATTAACTTGACATCATCAGACGAGATTGTTGGTTTTAGACCAGAACGTAATTTGGCGTTTAAAAGCAATGTTGATGATGTGGCTTTCATAGCAGAATTCAATTTCTTCGACTATTGGACAGGAAGCAGAAATGATTTCATAACTCCATATATTTTTGCAGGAGTCTCTTTCCTTCACTTCAATTCTACAGATATGCATGGCGTGGAGTTGCAACCACAACATAACGAAGGCGTTAGTTATAACAATTATAGTTGGTCAGTTCCTTTCGGTTTGGGTGTGAAGTATAGCTTGACCAAAAGACTGGGCGCAACTTTGGAGTGGAGAATGCATAAGACATTTACAGACTATATTGACGATATCGAAGGTTATTATTTGGATGATCCAGAGATGCAAAGAGGTAATGGAACCTCCCACATGTTTGGATACAATAATGATTGGTACGGTGTGTTGGGTTTGACGATTTCTTACAGATTCAATTTGCCAAAGAATGAGACTTGTCATTATATGTGATTTATATTGATTTGAAAATGAATAGTTTAAAAAATAAAATAGATTTTGATAGGTTGCCTCAGCATATCGCTGTCATTATGGATGGCAATGGTCGTTGGGCAAAGGGTCAAGGTAAGATGCGTATCTTTGGACATCAGAATGGTGTCGCTGCAGTGCGTGCCGTCTCTGAAGCATGTGCGGAGTTAGGTGTTAAATATCTTACATTGTATGCTTTTTCTACAGAAAACTGGAATCGTTCTAAAATTGAAGTCGATGCTTTGATGTCACTGCTGTCCAAGACTATAGCGGAAGAAGTCAAGACATTGAACGATAATAATATAAGACTTAACGCAATAGGTGATTTACAAAGACTTCCTAAGTCAAATTATGACGCTTTGATGAAAGCTATTGAGGAGACGAAGAACAACGACAGAATGACTTTGACTTTATGTTTGAGTTATTCGGGACGTTGGGAAATCGCTCATGCAGCAAAAGCATTGGCTGAAAAAGTTAAGTCGGGTGAACTTGAAATTGAACAAATCGACGAGAAATGTTTTTCTAATTTCTTGAGCACTAAAGATATTCCAGACCCAGAATTGTTGGTCAGAACAAGCGGCGAGGAAAGAATCAGCAACTTTTTGTTGTGGCAGTTGGCTTATTCTGAATTTTATTTTACTGATAAATTCTGGCCTGATTTCGGTAAGGAAGACTTGTACGAATCTATAGTTGATTATCAAAGCCGTGAACGCCGTTTCGGTAAAACGAGTGAACAAATAACAGAAAAAAAATAAAATGAAATATACTTCTAAATTATTATTTCTATTGTGTTTCGTATTGACATTGAACTCTAATGTCATGGCACAGATTCAAGTGGGTAGCGATATGTCTGAAATAGACTATTCCTTGCCTCGCGACTATGAAATAGGCGGTATTACAGTAACAGGCGTGAAGTATGTGGACCCACAAGTGTTGGTTATGATATCTGGATTGCAACCTGGTGAGACAATAAAAGTGCCTGGAGATAAGATAACCAATGCGATAAGAAAACTTTGGGACCAAGGTCTGTTTGAAGATATTAATATCACATGTACCTTGAAAATCGGTAGAAAGATATTCCTTAACATTGACCTTAAGGAACGTCCTCGTATATCAAAATTCTCTTTTAAAGGAGTTAAAAAGTCTGAGGCAGACGAACTTAGAAAAAAGATAAATCTTAGTCGAGGTGATGTCGCAACAGAACATACTTATACCAAAACAACCAGAATCATTGAAGATTACTACGCAGAGAAAGGTTTCCATAACGTACTCGTGAACATAGAAGCTAAAGCTGATACAACACGCGACAATTATGTCGATATTCTTCTTGATGTTGACAAAGGCACAAAGGTACGCATCTCTGAAATCGTCATTAATGGTAATGAGGACCTGTCAGATAATCAGGTGCGTAAGGCAATGAAAGAAACAAAAGTCAAAGGAAATTTTGACCCACTTGACCCTCTCGGACCAACAGTGTGCCAGTCTGTTTACGACCTTGTTACATTGAAACCTAAAAAAGCATTCACAGGAATTGTAGATTATTTCTTTGAAAACTATCGTCCTCGTATATTCAAGAGTTCTAAATATTTGGAATCCAATTATGAAGATGATAAAGTCGCAATCATTGAGAAATATAATCAAAGCGGATATCGTGACGCTTATATCGTAAGTGACTCAGTTTATAAAATCAATGACAAGAACATCGGTATCACTATCAACGTTGAAGAAGGTGATAAATATTATTTCCGTAACATAAGCTGGGTCGGCAATACAAAATATGACACTACGACTTTAAACAGAGTGCTTGGCATCGGTAAAGGTGATGTCTATAACAAAGAGTTGCTCAAGACTAATTTGGAATATAACGAAGGCGGATACGATATCACTTCTCTTTATCAAGACGATGGTTATCTATTCTTCACCGTTGACCCAGTGGAAGTAAGAGTCGAAAATGATTCTATTGACATGGAGTTCAGAATATTTGAAGGCGACCAGGCTTCAATAGGAAAAGTGTCGGTGAAAGGTAATACAAAAACCAACGACCATGTCGTGATGCGTGAAATGTATACAAAACCAGGTCAGCTCTTCAGTAGAAGCGATGTCATTAGAACTACTAGAGAACTCGCTGCTTTGGGTTATTTCAACGCTGAAACACTGACTCCAGACATCCAACCAAATCCTTCAGACGGTACAGTGGATGTTGAATATATAGTGGAAGAGACTTCTTCTGACCAGATTGAACTTTCAGCAGGTTGGGGCTATAACAAACTTATCCTTACCTTGGGATTGACACTCAATAACTTCTCATTCAAAAATATGTTCAAAAAAGGAGCTTGGACTCCATTGCCTGGCGGCGACGGACAAAAACTATCGTTCAGAGTACAGACTTACGGAACATCATATATCTATTACGGTGCTTCATTCACAGAACCTTGGCTCGGCGGCAAGAAACCAAATTCATTCACGACATCATTATATCACTCAACATATACAAATGGTTACACTAAGTCTAACGAAAACTTCGCTAGCTTCAAGACAACAGGTCTTTCTTTCGGTCTCGGCAAACGTTTGACATGGCCAGATGACTACTTTACAGTATATCACGGCGTTAACTTGATGAGATATAAACTTGACAACTATACAACAATATTTGACTTCGGTACAGGATCTGGCAATTTCAATGTTATAAGCTACAATATCAGTATCGGACGTAATTCTGTCAGTCAGCCAATATATCCTCGTTATGGTTCTGAGTTGGTATTCTCTTTGGAATTGACACCTCCATATTCTTCAATCAGCGGCGTCAACTATGAAGAAAAATATCCGTCACCAGAATATACTCAAGCACAACGAGAAGACCATATGTATCACTGGGTGGAATTCCATAAATGGAAATTTAAACTCGCTTGGTATACAGAACTTTATGATAAACTCGTTCTTATGACAAGAGTAAGATTCGGTTTTTTGGGATGTTATAACAAAGACATTGGCGTTACTCCATTCCAAAGATTTTACCTCGGTGGTGATGGTTTGTCAAACTATAACCTCGACGGACGTGAAATCATAGGTATGCGTGGTTACGGTAATGAAACTCTTACACCTTATTATTATAGTAACGAAAACATAGGTGGTAACATCTTTACAAAATATACGATGGAACTTCGTTATCCACTTTCACTTAACCCGACTGCTACAATCTATGCACTCGGTTTCGTTGAGGCTGGTAACGACTGGTTGGGCATCGAAAACTTCAACCCATTCGATGTGTATCGTTCAGCAGGTCTCGGCGTGAGAATCTATCTCCCAATGTACGGTATGCTCGGTATCGACTGGGGTTACGGTTTCGACGATGTTCCTGGCATGAAAGATGCTAACAAGAGCCAGTTCCACTTCTCAATCGGAGGATCTATTGATTAATTAGGAATTGTGTGGCATTAAAGTTGTATTGATATTGGAGTGAATTTTAAAATAAATTAAGAATATGAAAACAAGAAAATCAATCTTATTATTAGCAGTGATGTTCTTTTTAGGAATCGCTGTCAATGCTCAGCAGAATCAAAGAATTGCTTATGTCGATTCAGATTATATCTTGGAAAATATTCCAGAATATGCTGATGCTCAAGAAGAGATAAACCAACTTTCAAAAAAATGGGAAAAGGAAATAACAGCCTTATTCCAAGCAGCACAAGAGTTGGACCGCGAATACCAAGCTGAATCAGTGCTTCTTTCAGAAGATCAAAAGAAAAAGAAAAAAGAAGCTATCACAGCAAAACGTCAAGAGGCAGAAAACTTAAGAATGCAATACTACGGACCAGAAGGTGAGTTGTTCGCAAAAAGAGCAGAACTTATTCAACCAATACAAGAAAAAGTTTATAATGCTATAAATCAAGTCGCTCTGACAAAAAATTACGCTTTCGTATTTGATAAAGCTGCCGGAACATCAATGCTTTATTGCAATGAGAAAAACGATATCAGCGATGAGATCCTTGATGAAATCGGAAACGTAATGCAGACAGTGCGTCGTGAAGATAGAAAGAAAAACAATTAACAATTAACAATTAACAATTAACAATGAATAATGATGGTTGTACGTTGGTAAAAATTATTTATATTTGCAAAAGAAAAAAATAACAATAAAATAAATAGAAAAAATGAGAAAATTAGCTAAGTTATTATTCGCAGTCGTATTGACAATGGGCGTAAGTTTTGGTGTTAATGCACAATCATTAAAAGTTGGTCACGTTGATTCAGCTGCAATTATGGAAATCTTGCCAGAAAGAACACAACTTGAACAAGAACTTCAAGCATATGCAGCAGAATTACAATCAGAAATTCAAGCTATGTATGGTGAGTATCAAAATAAAGCTCAAGACTATCAAGCAAATGAAGCTACAATGTCAAACTTGATTCGTCAATCAAAACAAAAAGAAATCCTTGACCTTGAAACAAGAATCAGAGAGTTTGAAGCAAGTGCAGACGTTGCATTGCAAAATAAACAAATGGAATTGATAACTCCACTTATTGAAAAAGTTCAAAATGCTGTTAATGCAGTTGGTCAAGAACAAGGATTTACATATATCCTCGACAAATCAGTCGGCGCTGTAGTTTTCATCGGCGACAACGCAATCGATATCACAGCTGATGTTAAAACAAAATTAGGACTTTGATAAGACTAAAGTCTAAGGACAAAAGACAAAAGACAAAAGGAAGAGCTGCTTATATTAAGCGGCTCTTTTTTTTAAGACACTAAGACACTGAGTCGCCGAGACACTAAGTTTTTAATCGCCGCCAATGCGTTAGGGATTGGAGCGGCATCCTTTGCGAGCGTTTCGGGAATGAGATTCGGGGACGTGGACGAGGTCACTGAGCCTGTCGAAGTGCCGAGTCCATACTTTGAGTGAGCGAGACGGAAATGAAGCGAGCAAAGATATAGCGGAAAGCCCGACGGCTTTGCCGGAACGCCCCAAAAAGACAAAAGTCTAAAGACTAATGACCAAAGTTTTTTTAGTTAAAAGTTAATGGAAGGGGAATCATTCAAATACTTTTTTCTGTTTCTTTCCAGTTTGCGCTTAAGTCTTTCCTTTTTATTGAAACGGTTGTACAAAGTCTGAATGGGACTGAGAATTCCTTTGTCGTCTGGGATTTTCTTTGGCTTTTGATATAAATAATCCCCGATTTTATCGTTGGCGCCTTTGACGATAAAAGGCTTTTCGATGGGAGCGGTGCTGACGATTTCTTTGACGGTGCTGAAATTATAATAAGGTGTAACGTCGATTTCGTCTAAGATGATAGTGTCTCTTTGTAATGTAATTCTAAAGTTATTAGCATCGATGCTGTCGTGATTTATGTTAATATATTTTGTGATGAAACCGATGCAACTGATTCTTAAAGTGTCTATTTCTCTTGTCTGTATTGAAAATTTTCCATCAAAGTCGGATGTCGTTCCGAAGTGAGACAATTCGCTTAAAATATGAGCTTGTGGAATAGGAGTGAGACTGTCGTCAGAAACGATGCTTCCTTTTAATGGGTGATATTTGTTTTGAGCCGTTAATGAAACACAGCAGAAAAAGATGATTCCGATTATGACGAGATGTTTCATTTTTTAAGTCACTAAGATGCTGAGTTGCTGAGAATCTAAGTTTTTTGGTAGAAACGTTTAAGGGGGTGGTTTTATTGTTTTTAAAACTAAGGCTATTGGCCATTGGCTTTTGAACCTCAGAACTTCAGAAAAAATCCGTGAGATACTTGAGATCCGTGGAGGATTGTAGTGATGGAGTAATGAAGTAATGTAGTGATGAAGTAATCCGCGAGATACTTGAGATACGTGGAGGATTTAAAGATTCGTGGAAATAAAAAAGGTGCCTGAGCTAGTCGAAGGCACCTTTTAAAATTCTAAAGTTCTAGAATTCTTATTTAATCTTTTCTGGTTTAATCTTACTAAATCTCATGGCTTTTGTCATGAACTTAGGAAGTGGTTTGTAGTCGTCTCTGTCGCCGAGGTTGAGATAGATGCCGAATTTCTTCATGACAGGAACCTTGAATGTCTCGACGAATTCTATCAAAGTGCCGTTAGGGTCTTCCACGTAAGTGAAGTGTCCGTTGGCATCTCCCATGTCGAAGTCGCGGCCGCCGTCGCAGACGAAAGGATGTCCCAATGCCTCAGCAGCTTCCTTGATACATTCCATGTTACGGACATCGAAACATAAGTGGATGTAGCCTGGGTCGCCCCAATATCTGTTTTCTAACGTTCCGGTACGGACGCGATTAATCGCGTCCCTACATTGGATTAATTCAATATGAGAATCTCCCATCATATCA
>JAZOSA010000033.1:0-4603 GCA_045656905.1 Bacteroidales bacterium | reverse complement strand
CTTAAGAATGGAAGATGATACCAATATTGATAAATTAGAGCTTATTGGATGATAATATAATTAGGAGTGTGGAATTAGAAATTATTTTCTGGACACATTCCTTTTTTCATTATGTCAAAATTCAAAACGTAAGACAAGAATAAAAAAAACAGACGCTTCAATGTGTGTTAATTTTTGGAAACATTGGAACGTCTCTACGGCAATCACTCCTAACTAAACTTGCGGTCTTGTAGTCTTGTGGTCTTGTGGTCTTGTGGTCTTCATAAAACTCCTAACTCCTAACTAACCACCTAAATCTCGTTATAAACAAAATCGCGGCTAATAAGATTCCTGCCATGAAACCACCGACGATGCCTTCTGCTCCGAGACCGAATTTGAAACCGAGAAGATAACCTACTGGTATTTCAACCAAGATATAACATATCAATGCACAATACATAGGAAACTTCACGTCGGTGAGTCCGCGCAAAGCTCCAAGCATAGTGACCTGAGTACCGTCGATGACTTCAAAGAAAGCAACGACGACAAACAATCTCGCCGTTATCGCAACGACATCTTCATCCGCACTGAAAATCCTTGCCAAGTACTCGCCTCCGAAAGCATACAACAAAGCGAAGAACACCATAATAGCGATGCCGAGATGCATTCCCGAATAAGCGTGATTTTTTATTGAAAGTGTGTCTTTACGTCCTAAATCGTGAGATACTAAAATAGTAGAAGCAGACGCCACGCCATTGGCAATCATAAAAGAAAATCCTATCATAGTCTGCACAATCTGGTTAGCAGCCAGCGTCTTCTCCCCTAACCATCCCATCATGATAGTCATGAATGTCAAGGAGAAAAGCTCGAGAGTGAGCTGCGTCGCGATAGGATAACCCACTTTAAGCACCTCGACCTGTTTCTTGAAAGAAATATGTGCCGTCTTAAAATAAGAGAGATAATTTCTGTATTCTTTTTTCACTAAAACGATGATGACAAACGCTATCGGCATCATGATTCTCGAGATGAGAGTGGCGATGCCTGCGCCAGTGACACCGAGTTCAGGGAATCCCATATAACCATAGATGAAACCGAAGTTAAGGAAGATATTCAGTATGTTACATCCTACCGTTATCAGCATGGAATAGAACGTATTGCCGAGACCTTCAAGCATCTGCTTGAATGACATGAACAACATATACGGTATCAAGGAAAATGTCACAGTATAATAATAACCATCCAAGATGCCGAGTACCGACTCTGGCTGACCGAACAGACGCAACATCGGGTTGATAAGGAGAAGAAGTCCGCACAAAACAATGCTTATCATAATGTTAAGTAACATCGAGTTTTGGAATAATATTCCCGACAGCTGGCGTTCGTTTCTCGCATGATGAATGCCGACCAAAGGAGTGAGACCCATCGCGATGCCGAGACCTATCATGGTAATGTTGGTGATGATAGCACTTGAGAGTGACACGGCAGACAATTCCACCGCACCGAGGCGACCAACCATGATGGTATCCATAACCTGCACCAGCTGCTGTCCCGCGAACGACAATATCACCGGAAACGCAATACGAAGATTTTCTATGTAGTATCTTTTGTTTATCATAATTTTTTAAGTCAACGGACAACAGTCAACAGTCTTTAGACTTTAGACTTTAGTCTTTAGACTTTTGTCTTTTGTCTTTTGTCAACAAAAAAACGTCTTGTCGAACCTTAACTTTTGCATTTACAAAAGGACGTCGGTTCAGCAAGACGTGCGGGTGCAAAGATACGAAAAAAATACTACCCTACCATATCATTTATGTCATAATAAAGAAGTCTTGTTATATTATCCGATTCTTCTTTTCTAAGATACTGAAAATCGTTAGTTTCATAAAAAGACAATGCAGCGGAATAAGCATCAACAGTTATGAAACGACAGCCTGTCTTGTTATCCACAAGAAAATACGATTTTATGAAATCAAGCAATATGGAACCTATTCCGTTTCCATGGAAATCCTCATCAACGCCCAATCGGCATATCTTAACTGCAGGATAGCTTCTGATACGTTTCTCATTCACAAAGCGATTACGTCTGAAACGATTAAATTCCGTTTTATCATTGAAATCAGTTAATGAAACTCTATCGTTGGCCAGACTGAAATAACCAATAACCTTCTTTGATTCTTTATGCTCGAAAATATAAGTTACAGCTAACAAAGCTTTTCTATACAAATCCGACTGATTCAAGATAAAGTCGTTCAAATCAGCATCGCCGCAATTAAACGACTTTACTCTCTCTTCAGGCTCCAATTTTCGCACTTCATAAGCACCAAAATCAGCATTTCGAAAACTCATCATAAATTATCCCTTGAAGATCTTCATTATCATTTCATAATTCCTGATACGTCTAGCCTTCTTTTCCGGATCTTCATAACGTTTTTCATTCATGCGCTCTTCAAATCTACGAGCGTCTTCTCCGTACAATATCGGAGTTTCTTTAATAGGACGTGCCATAACTTTTAGTTTTTAAAATTCATTGCAAAATTACATCCAAACTCATTAAAAGTCAAGAACTTTTTTCTTAAAAATCATTAAGAGAAAATGTGAATTTTGAACTAAGAATTTTCAATTGCTGATTGCTAACCGCTGACAGCTAATTTTCAATATTTTGCAATATTTAAAATCCTTTAACGTTTCGTTTTAAAAATTCTAATAATTTCACTATGAACGAAAATATCAAAAACAAACTTAAGAAAGTGTCGAATGTATTACACAAATGTTGGATCGTCGTTAGCTCTGCTGTAATTTTATTTGGGTTCATCTTCATGCTCAACTTCAGCTGTAATTATTTCATACAAAAGAAATACATGACATACAAGTTAAACAAGATTCCTAATGTCAAAGTTATAGATATTTGGGGAAACGAAGACTTAGACCTTGAAGAGATTGGTGCGAGAATGACAATCAGCGACACTAACGAAATCGTCTTGTATTACTTAAGCAAAGATGTATTCAACTATCCTAAAACAGTGTACATCAGCGAATTGAACGATAAAAAATTCATTCCTTTTTATGCAAACGATTACGGATGGTGCTTAGACATCGGAACCGAAAGCATCATCGGCAAGGAACTTGGAATCGTCTTCAACACTCCAGAAGACGTCATCAAAAACATAGATAAATTGGACAGTTTCTTTAACAGTCTAAAGACTGCTCCTGAATTGAATTACTTCTGCGACACCATCACAAAAAAGGAAATGTATCTCGGCATCGAATATATAAAAGGCGACGACAAACATCCCGCCATCGATTTTGATTATGGAACTAAAGTAGAAGTAGTAAAATGTAACAAAATGGATTTTGTAAAAACTCTTGACTGGAAGTATTGAGGTTGAACTAAGAACCAAGAACTTTATGGCAAAAAATCACTCCTAATTCCCAACTAATTTCTATTTTTGTAAAAAAGCGAAACTATGATTATCGATTTCAAGAATATAGAACAAAGCGTCATGTCGCAGTTCAAGGGCGGCAATGGCGACACCATAGCGAAGATATTTTTCGACGGACAAAACAAGATTATGTTAGGACATCTCGACGTCGGATGCTCGATAGGTTATCACAAGCACGAGACTAACAGCGAGATTATCCTCATAACATCAGGCGTCGCACGCTGTCTCTACGAGGATGGCGAAGAACGACTCACAGCCGGCGACTGCCACTACTGTCCCAAAGGTCACTCACACAGTCTCATCAACGCCAGCGACAATGAAAGATTAGAGTTTTTCGCTGTGGTGGCGGAACAGTAATTTTTATAAAAAAACACTTAAATTATTTTGAGTTCTCTCATTAATTAATAATGTATTTTTATTAAATTTGCCTAATATTGTTTGATAGTATTAAATACAATTATGGCAAAGAAACAACTCAAAACAAAGAGTATCGAAGAAACCTTATGGGAATCAGCGAACAAGTTGCGTGGTTCCGTTGAACCTTCTGAATATAAACACGTTGTACTTAGTCTTATATTCCTGAAATATGCAAACGACCGTTTTGAAGAACGTCGTAATGAACTCATAGCTGACGGCAAAGCAGCGTTCATTGACCAGGCTGTTTTCTATAATGCCAAGAATGTGTTCTACATAGAAGAACAAAGCCGCTGGAGTTTCATTATGGAGAACGCCAAACAAAATGATATTGCCATAAAAATAGACAAAGCATTGTCTGCTATCGAAGACAGCAACCCTACTCTCAAAGGCGCACTTCCTAGTAACTATTATTCCGGATTAGGTCTTGACAGAGCAAAGCTCGCCGCACTGCTCGACGAAATAAATAAGATTGACACTCTGAAAGACCCAGAGAACGACCTCATCGGACGTGTTTATGAGTATTTCCTCGCCAAGTTCGCTATTGCAGAAGGCAAAGGCAAAGGTGAATATTACACTCCTAAAAGCATCGTAAATCTCAAAGTCGGATCGTAGCCATGTCGTTCTGTGAGCCAAGGAGTTGTGTTCTTCTCTTGTCTTCCTAAGACCGCTTGGCCTCCGACTTTATGAGTATTTCCTCGCCAAGTTCGCTATTGCAGAAGGCAAAGGCAAAGGTGAATATTACACTCCTAAAAGCATCGTAAATCTCA
>JAZOSA010000032.1:0-7877 GCA_045656905.1 Bacteroidales bacterium | reverse complement strand
ATCTCTTCTGAGAACTTGGAAGATTTGGCAATCGACGCAGCAAAGAAAGCGCTCGCCGATGCCAATATGGATGCGAAAGATCTCGACTATATTATATGTGCTAATGTAGTCAACGAATTCATCTCTCCTGCGATGAGCTGTCTTATACAAGGAGCTATAGGCGCTACTTGTCCATGTTTCGATCTCAACGGAGCCTGCGTTGGTTTTATTTACGCCCTTGAAATCGCTGAGTCATTCTACAAAAGCGGTAAATACAAAAACATCCTTATTGTATGTGCTGAAGAACCTTCACGAATGGTCAACTGGCACGACCGCACTGCTAGTGTCTTGTTCGGCGACGGAGCGGGCGCTGTTGTTTTAACTGAAGGCGACAATATCAAAGCTACCAAAATGTCCGCTTCCTGCAATTGGGACAGACTTTATCAAAAACACGAATTGCAGTATTCACCTTACAACAGCAAACCTAACAGCAATCTCCCGTTAGTGATGCATGGTCAAGATGTATTTATGTTCGCAACGAAAGCTGCCATAAGAGACATCTCCAACGTCTTAAAACAGTCAGGCGTTAAACCTGATGAAGTAAATCACTTCTTGATTCATCAAGCCAACTTAAGAATCATCAAAAGCATCAAAGATTTCTTGAGACAACCTGAAGAGAAATTTCCTCTCAACATCCATAGATATGGTAACACCTCATCAGCAAGTGTCCCTATTCTCCTTGATGAAGTCAACAAAGAAGGTAAGTTAAAAAGAGGCGATTTAATAGTATTGAGTGCTTTTGGAGCAGGTTTCGTTTCAGGAGCATGCATTTTAGAATGGTAATTATGGAAAAAAGAGTAGTAATAACAGGAATGGGTGCCATCACCCCAATAGGTAATAATGTCGAGACTTTATGGAATAATCTCGTCAATGGCGTCTGTGGCATCGACTATATAACAAAGATAGACACTTCAGACCTCCCAGTTAAAATCGGTGCTGAAGTAAAAGACTTCGACCCTATCGCTTTAGGCGTTGACGCTTCTTTCGCACGTCGCAATGACTTATTCTCAATCTACGCTATGGCAGCATCTATCGAAGCTATGAAAGGTAACGAAGGCTGCTTCGACCCAGAACGTCTCGGCGTTTATGTAGGTTCAGGCGAAGGCGGTTTCGACACCATCATCAAAGAAATAGTAAAATGGAAAGACCAAGGAGCTAAATGGGTCTCTCCACTTCTCATACCAAGCATGATTTCCAACATCGCAGCGGGCAACATTGCGATACGTCATAACGCCTGTGGTGTCTGCGTACCAATCGTAACTGCCTGTGCTACTGGCACACACTCTATCGGAGAAGCTTATCGCGCTATAAAACACGGTTACGCCGACGCCATCATCACAGGTGGCAGCGAGGCTGCTGTCAACCCTGTCAGCATAGCAGGATTCTCCAACTGCAAGGCTCTCACTCGCGCTGAAGACCCAAAACAAGCTTCATTGCCTTTCGACAAACGTCGCGCTGGCTTCGTCCTCGGCGAAGGCGCTGGCATCATTCTCCTTGAAGAATACGAACACGCCAAGGCTCGCGGCGCAAAGATTTACGCTGAAGTATGCGGATACGGCAACACCTGCGACGCTCATCACGTCACTGCTCCACATCCAGAAGGAAAGCAGGCAGCACGCGCCATCAAGATGGCTCTCGAAGAAGCTAAATACAACGACAACGACGTGCTTCATATCAATACTCACGGCACAGGAACACCGCTCAACGACGCTTCTGAAACAGCAGCAATCAAAGCGGCTTTAGGTGAAGAAAACGCACGCAAGGCTTACATCAACTCAACGAAATCAATGACAGGCCATCTCCTCGGAGCAGCAGGCGGCGTTGAAGTCATAGCAGCAGCATTGGCACTTCATCACGGAATAGTGCCTCCAACAATAGGTCTCAACGAACAAGACCCTGCTTGCGACCTCAACTATACACCTAACACTGCGGTAAAAGCCGACCTGACAATTGCGATATCACAATCACTTGGATTCGGCGGACATAACGCTTGCATCGCACTGAGAAAAATTGATAATTAATAATTAACAATTGACAATTGACACTGACTGTTGTCCGTTGTCTGTTGTCTAAATAAAAAGGATATGACAAAAGAAGAATTAAAGAAATACTTACCTCATCGCGAGCCTATGTTGCTCGTTGATGAAATTAACATCGACGAGAATAAAGTCGTTCATTCAAAATATCATGTCACTGGTGAAGAGTTTTTCTTGAAAGGACATTTTCCAGGACAGCCTACTGTTCCAGGCGTTATCTTATGTGAAATCATGGGACAGTCATGCGCACTTCTCATCCTCGATGACTTAAAAGACAAGATAACATTATACACCGGCATCGACAACGTTCGTTTCAAACAACAAGTCGTCCCTGGCGATACTATCGAAGTCGAGGCAACATTATCAAACCAAAGAGCAAATATGTATTTTTGCGAAGCCAAGGCTACAGTCAACGGTAAGCTTTGTGCCAAAGGCAGTTTATCATTTGCATTAATTGAAGATCAAAGAAACAAATAATGAGTAACAAATATTTCCAGATAGTAGTGTTAGCGAAGCAAGTTCCTGACACACATAACGTCGGCAAGGACGCTATGAAAGAAGACGGCACCATCAACCGTGCTGCTCTTCCTGCCATCTACAATCCTGACGATTTGAAGGCACTCGAGATGGCACTCGCTTGCAAAGACGCACTCAAAGACGTCATGCCTGTGAAGGTCACCATCGTCACTATGGGACCTCCTCGCGCAGCAGAAATCGTGCGTGAATCTATGTTCCGCGGCGCCGACAACGGCATCGTCATCAGCGACAAACGATTCGCTGGTTCCGACACGCTGGCTACATCATACGCTCTGTCAGCAGCAGTGAAGAAACTCGGCAAAGTCGACATCGTATTCTCTGGTCGTCAAGCTATCGACGGCGACACCGCTCAAGTCGGCCCTCAAGTAGCAGAGAAATTAGAACTCGCTCAAATCACATACGCTGAGGAACTCGTCTCAATGACAGAAAACGAAATCGTAATCAAAAGACGTCTCGACAGAGGCGTTGAGACAGTGAAGACTTCCTTCCCAGTCTTGATTACAGTACACGGCAACGCCAACGAATGCCGTCCTCGTCACGCAAAACGCGTCATCATGTACAAAAACGCAAGTTCCATTTCTGAAAGACAACAGACAACAGACAACGGTCAACAGTCAATGGTTAACAGTCAAAAGCCAATGGTCACCATCGAAGAATGGAACGCCGATGACATCAATCCTGACTTCTCAAGATTGGGCATGAGCGGCTCGCCAACAAAAGTTAAATCAATAGAAAATGTTGTTCTTACAAGTAAGGAGAATAAAACCATAAACAACAGCGAAAGCGAAATTAACGAACTTATGAAAGAGCTTGTCACAGCTCACATTATCTAATTAAAAACATTTAAAAAAGAATCATTATGAACACAAGAGAACAAGTTATAGACATTATCGTAAACAAATTAGGTGTTGAACGCGAATCAGTTGTTGACAGCGCAAGCTTCACAAACGACCTCGGTGCTGACTCATTAGACACAGTTGAGCTCATCATGGAATTTGAAAGAGAATTTGAAATCAACATTCCTGACAACCAAGCAGAAAGCATCTCTACAGTAGGTGAAGCTATCTCTTTCGTTGAAAACGCTGTAAATAACAAATAATTATTATTTTCTAACACTTACATCATGAACAACATATTAGTATTCTGTGAGATAACAGAGGAACAACAGATAGCTGAGGTGAGTTTGGAGCTTTGTTCCAAGGCTCGCAAGCTCGCCGACAGGCTAAACTCGCGCCTCGATGCTATCGTCATCGGAAACGACATTAAAAATATAGAAGAACAATTATACCCATTCGGTGTCGATTCTGTCTTTTACCTTAATGACACTCGTCTGTCATTCTATCAAACATTACCTTTCTTCAGTGTTATCGCTAAAATAATCCAAGAAGAGACACCGGATATTGTTCTTTTCGGAGCTACATCTGTCGGTCGCGACCTCGCTCCTCGTATTTCGTCTTACTTACGTTGCGGTCTCACCGCCGACTGTACAAGTCTCGAAATCGGCGACCATACCGACGCTAAGACACAGACCGTCTATAAAGACGTATTATATCAAATCCGTCCTGCCTTCGGCGGCAACATCATCGCCACCATCGTCTCTCCTGAGACAAGACCTCAGATGGCGACAGTACGCGAAGGCGTCATGAAAAAAGAAATATACAACGAAAATCATAAAGGTGTCATCCGTAACCTCAAAGCAGAAGACTACCTCAAAGACAACGACTTCTGCGTTGAGATATTAAACCGTCATATTGAAGCACAAAAGGTTAACATCAAAGGCGCTCCTATCATCGTGGCTGGCGGCTACGGCATGGGCTCGAAAGAGAATTTCGCTCTCCTCCACGAACTCGCTGAAGTGATAGGCGGCGAAGTGGGTGCTACACGCGCTGCCATCGACGCTGGTTTCACTGAAAGCGCAAGACAAATAGGTCAGACTGGCGTGACAGTACGTCCTAAACTTTATATCGCTTGCGGCATATCAGGCGCAGTACAACATCGCGCTGGCATGGACCAATCGGCTAAGATAATATCTATCAACACCGACCCTAACGCACCAATCAACAGCATTGCCGACTACACCATCATCGGCGACGCAATGGACGTTTTACCTAAAATGATAAAGAGTTATAAATCGAATATGTTATAAATGACTAAAGGCAAAAGACTAAGGACTAAAGTGATGTGATGAATGTCTGTTGTCCGTTGTCTGTTGTCTGTTGACCATAAAATAAGAAATATGAATTTCTATAACGATAACGAAATATTAAAGTTTTATCTCTCACATCCTGTGATGGATAAGATTGTCAAGTTGAAAGAACGTAACTTCGTCGATAGTGCAAACGATATGTTGGCTCCTGAAAGTGTTGAAGATGCCATCGACAACTACGACAAAGTCCTTGAGATAGTCGGCGACTTAGCAGCTAACGTATTAGAAGCTAACGCTGAAAGCGTGGATCACGAAGGTCCGCAAGTCATCGACAACAAAATAGTTTACGCTAAAGGCACACAGAAAAACCACGAGGTCTTGCGCGACGCTGGTCTCTATGGAATGTCGTTGCCTAGAAAATATAACGGTCTTAATTTCCCTTACGTTCCATACGTCATGGCAGCAGAGATAGTGTCGCGTGCCGACGCTGGCTTCGCTAACATCTGGGGACTTCAAGACTGCGCCGAGACCATTTACGAATTCGCTTCAGAAGAGATTAAAGACAAATATCTTCCTCTCATCAACGAAGGATTCACATGTTCTATGGCACTCACCGAACCTGACGCTGGTTCTGATCTCCAGTCAGTAAGACTTAAAGCAACTTTTGATGATGAACACAACTGCTGGAGACTCAACGGCGTCAAGCGTTTCATCACCAATGGCGACGCCGACATTCAACTCGTGCTCGCTCGTTCTGAAGAAGGAACAACCGACGGACGCGGTCTCTCTTATTTCTTATACGACAGAAGAGACAATGCCGTTTCAGTGAGACGTATCGAAAATAAATTAGGTATCAAAGGCTCTCCAACAGCAGAACTCGTCTTCAACAACGCTCCTGCCCTTCTCATCGGCGAACGCCGCATGGGTCTCATCAAATACGTTATGTCATTGATGAACGGCGCACGTCTCGGCGTCGGCGCACAATCGGTAGGTCTAGCAGAAGCCGCTTATCAAGAAGCATTACAATATGCTCAACAACGCGAACAGTTCGGCAAGGCTATCATCAGATTCCCACAAGTCTATGAAATGCTAGGTCTCATGAGAGCTAAAATAGACGCTACAAGAACATTACTTTACGAGACATCACGTTTCGTCGACTTATACAAAGCATACGACTCAATCAGCAAGGAAAGAACACTCACAGCAGAAGAACGTCAGGATATGAAATATTCTCAACGCTGCGCTGATATGATGACACCAATGCTTAAACTCTTCGCCAGCGAATACGCCAACCAAGCAGCTTACGACTGCATCCAAATACACGGCGGTTCTGGATTCATGAAAGAATATAAATGCGAACGCCTCTACAGAGACGCAAGAATATTGAACATTTACGAAGGTACATCACAGCTTCAAGTCGTGGCAGCGATACGTTTCATCGGCAACGGCGCTTACCTCAAACGCGTTGAAGAATACGAAGCAATGCCATTGAATGAGACTTTGCTACCACTCCGCCAACGCATCGACAAGATGAAAGAAAGTTATCTTAAGATTGTTGAAGCAGCAGAGAAATTCGGAACATCATCAGAGACTTACGACTTCCTCGCACGCCGCATGGTCGAAGCTATGGGTCACCTCATCATGAGTCATTTATTATTACAAGACGTTAATAGAATCTTAGAATCTCAGAATCTTAGAAACTTAGAATCTCAACTCATGAACTCTTGTAAAATAATGATTGCTTTAGGTGAAGCTGAAATTGCAAAAATCCTTACATTTGTAGAAAATTTCAAAGAAGAAGATTTGAATCAATTCATAATTCATAATGCATAATGCATAATTAACACAGACTATTGACCGCTGAATGCTAAATGCTGACAGCCACCAAAAGTCCATTGTCTGTTGACTTAAAAATTAAAGGTATGAGATTATTATTAGAAAATAAGACTGCTGTCATCACTGGTGCAGCAAGAGGTATCGGAAAAGCTATCGCTAAACGTTTCGCTGAAGAAGGCTGTAACATTGCTTTCACTGACTTAAACGAAGAAAACATCAGAGCTACAGAAGCTGAGTTACAAGCTCTTGGCGTAAAGGTCAAAGGTTATGTTTCAAACGCCGCTGACTTCGCTGATGCTGAAAACACAGTAAAACAAATACATCAAGACTTCGGCAGCATCGACGTTTTGGTCAACAATGCTGGTATCACACGCGACACCTTGATGATGAGAATGACTGAGAAACAATGGGACGACGTCATCACTGTTAACCTTAAATCAGCATTCAACTTCATCCACGCTGTTGTTCCAATCATGGCACGCCAACGCAACGGCAGCATCATCAACATGGCATCTGTTGTTGGCGTTTCTGGTAACGCAGGACAAGCTAACTACTCAGCATCAAAAGCAGGTATGATTGGTCTCGCTAAATCTATCGCTAAAGAAATGGGCTCACGCAACATCAGAGCTAACTGCATCGCTCCAGGTTTCATCATCACAGACATGACAAACCAAATCTCTGAAGAAGCCAAGGCAGAATGGATGAAAATCATCCCTATGAGAAGAGGCGGCACTCCAGAAGACGTAGCAGACACAGCATTGTTCCTCGCAAGCGATATGTCAAGATACGTAACAGGACAGACAATCCACTGCTGCGGCGGTATGAATTGTTAAGAACTAAAGCTATTGGCTTTTGAACTAAGAACCAAAATAAAAAGTTCAACAGCCAACGGCCAACAGCCTTAGTTTAAAAATCAATATCCTTTTTCATTTTATATTTCAAAAATCCGTGTCGTTATGATGCGGATTTTTTTGGTCAGCTGTCAGCTTTCAGCTATCAGCGGTCAGTAGAGACGTGTCGAAGGCAATGTTCAGCGCTTCGACAAGCTCAGCGACTAGTCAACCAACAGCCTTAGTTCTTAGTTCAAAAAAAATCGCCACGAGATTTTTCGCAGCGATTCTTTTGAACTGAAGCTTTGGCTATTGAACTAAGATCCAAAGTTCAATGGCCTTAGTTCAATAGCCTTAGTCCTTATTATTTCTTAATGAAGCGTTTTACAACTTCACCGTTTTCTGTAACGATTTTCACGAAGTAAACACCACTGTTAAGATTTGTCACATCTA
>JAZOSA010000031.1:0-8978 GCA_045656905.1 Bacteroidales bacterium | reverse complement strand
ACTTAATGCAGTATCATCTCCGCTGCGGGGCTTAACTTCTCTGTTCGGAATGGGAAGTGGTGGTCCTCCGCGCTATAGTCACAATGTGTATCCTTATATGTCCTTGACATGGTCCGGAAGAAGGACACTCGCAACAGAGACAAGTCGGATCGTAGCCATGTCGTTCTGTGAGCCAAGGAGTTGTGTTCTTCTCTTGTCTTCCTAAGACCGCTTGGCCTCCGACTTCTTCCCATTCCGAACAGAGAAGTTAAGCCCCGCAGCGCCGATGATACTGCATTAAGTTGTGGGAAAGTAGGTCGTCGCCACCCCATAACGGAAGCCTCAGCATTAAGCTGGGGCTTTTCTGTTTTTATACGCACGCCTTTCTCCGCCTCCGCCTATCGCGCGTATCTGCGCGGATCCCTTCCAGATGGAAATCAGATGTCAGGGTTCAGAGTTCAAAAAGAGAATCTCTCGCAATGGCGCAGAGAGGATTAACAGTTGACAGTTTTCCACTTTCAGTTTTCCATTTCCAAAGACTGTTGTCTGTTGACATAAAAAGACGTCGCTTATAAATCTATAAACGACGTCTTGGTGTCTTGGAGTCTTAGTGACTCGGTGTCTTTTAAAGAACTTTCTTATATAACTCAATGATGTCTTCTAATGTGACTTCTCTTGGGTTGCCTGGTGTGCAGACATCGCTAATGGCTTGTTCTGCAAGTGCTGGAATGTCTTCTTCCTTGATGCCGATTTCGGTAAGGTGTTGTGGAATGCCGACTTCAACTGCAAGTTCTTTTACAGCGTTACAAGCAGCAGCAGCGGCTTCTTCTTTGCTCATACCTTCTTTATATGCATTCATTGCCTTTGCAATCTCAACATATTTGTCGAGGCATACTGGAGCATTGAATTCCATGATAGTTGGCAATAACATAGCGTTTGCAACTCCGTGAGGAATGTCAAACAAAGAACCCATTGGGTGTGCCATGCCGTGAACAACACCTAAACCTACGTTTGAGAATGCCATACCTGCAATGTATTGTGCTACAGCCATACCATTACGTCCGATAGGATTTGTTGGTTCAAAGACAGCAGTGCGTAAATATTTATTGATCATTCTGATTGCTTCAAGTTCAAACATGTCTGACATTTCCCATGCGGCTTTTGTAATGTAACCTTCGATGGCGTGTGTCAAAGCATCGAGGCCTGTTGCTGCTGTAGTTTCTTTTGGTAAAGAATACATCAACTCAGCGTCGACGATAGAACAGCAAGGAATGTCGTTAGGGTCGACGCAAACCATTTTCTTTTTCTTTTCTTCGTCGATGATAACGTAGTTGATTGTTGTCTCTGCTGCTGTACCAGCTGTTGTTGGCAATGCGATAATTGGCACGCTCTTGTGTTTTGTTGGGGCAACGCCTTCGAGAGAAACGACGTCAGCGAATTCAGGATTGTTGATGATGATGCCGATGCCTTTTGCTGTGTCCATCGCAGAACCACCTCCGATTGCGACCAAACAATCAGCGCCTGATTTCTTGAATGCTTCAACGCCCATCTGAACGTTTGTCACAGTTGGATTAGGTTTTACTTCACTGTAAACTTCGTAAGGAATATTAGCTTCGTCGAGAACGTCGCTGACCATTTTAGCGACACCGAATTTGATGAGACCTTTGTCTGTTACAATCATTGCTTTTTTGAAACCTAAGCGAGCGATTACGTTAGGCAATTCTTTGCGAGCACCTGGACCGAAATATGATAATTCGTTGAGAATAAATCTATTTACCATTGTTAATTCTTTTTAATGTTAATAATAAGTTTTAATAAGCAAATATAAGATTTCTTATTAAAGATTCAAAGTTCATTTTACTAAAATGTAATAAAAACTTTTTGGCAAATAGATATTTTCAATTTCGATTGCATCTTTGAAAAGAGGTGCCATTTCTTCATCTCGGAAACCTGCAATTCCGCAACCGATTCTTGTTACTAAAAACTTTAATTCAGGGTGAGATTTAGCAAAATCTATAAACTCATCGACGTATGGTTTTATTACATTAACACCGCCATGCATTGTTGGAATACCATAACTTTGACCTTGTAATCCAACGCCTTGACCCCAAATTGCTCCAAATTTGTTGTATGCAACACGAGCTGCGCCTCCGCCGTGCATGCCCTCAAGATTGCTTCCGAAGACAAATATTTCGTTTTCTTTTAAATAGTTGATAAAATCAGCAGATATTCTTTTTTCTGTATTCATACTATTTTCAAATTTTTCAACAATATCTATAAATTCAAAAGGTATGAATATTTTGACCTCTTCTATTATTGAATTTGGAATGCCATAATAAGCAGCGGCAATTCCTCCTGTTATTGCTCCGATGGTGTCGCTATCGCCACCAAGTGAAATGCCTAATCGTATTGCGGATTCGTAATCGTGGCTTTCTAAAAACGCTATGATAGCCTCAGGACAAGTTTCTTGGCATGTTTCATTAAATTGATAGACACGTCTTATTTCATCGCATGTGCGACTTAAATCGTAACCAAAATTATTTTCAATATATTCTTTGATTATCGCTTTGGTGTTGCCTGTTTTGGCTAAATATATTGCTGCTGCAACACTCTGCGCTCCTTTTATTCCCTCTGGATGATTGTGCGTAACTTCAGCACTTTGTTTTGCTAAGAATAACGCTTCATCGAGTGATTGTGCATAAAAACCGCATGGACTTACACGCATTGCGGAACCATTGCCGAAACTATTGTAAGGTGATGATAATTCTTTTGAAAACAACCATCTTAAAAACATACCTCCGTAACCTCTATTAGGATATTTTTGTCCCCATTCTCTTAAATATAAAGCCAAGTGTCTGTCTGTTTGACGTTTGTTTGTTACCCAATCAGCAACTGCTATTGTCATGACACTGTCGTCGGTGAAAAAGCATCTGTCGTTTAAAAATTCAAAATCTGTTGAACGATAGTTGTTAAATTCAAAACGTGAGCCTACAATGTCTCCAATGATTGCTCCAATAATACCTTTGTTATTCATGTTATTAAATTTTTAAAATTCTAATCTGAAACCTTTACTTTTTAATTCTGCGTATTTATCGGCATTGAATCGATACATTATCGGAACACGTCGTGATGCGTCTTTGGCGCGTTCTTCAACTTCTGAAAGTATGCCTAATTTTGTGATTTTATTGTAGAAATTACGTCTGTCGAATTTGACTTCTAAAATTGCTTCGTATAAATTTTGCAATTCTGACATCTTAAATACTTCCGGCAATAATTCAAACCCGATTGGTTCAAAACAGATTCTTTCTTTCAGAACCTTCAATGCCTTACGGAATATAAGTTCGTGGTCGAATGCCAATGAAGGGATTTCGTCTAATGAAAACCATTGTGCTTCCTCTGCATCATCGCCGCCTTTCACTTTTGATAACCTTACCAAAGCGTAATGCGCAACGGTGATGACTCTTTCTCTTGGGTCTCTTTTAACATCTGAAAATGTGTGGAATTGCTCGACTGTTACGTCTTTTAAACCAGTCTCTTCTTCTAATTCACGACGAGCGCATTGTTCTGCAGTCTCGTCCATATTCATGAAACCTCCAGGAAACGCCCATTTGCCTTTGTATGGGTCGATGCCGCGTTGAATCAATAATACTTTGATGTTTATTCCATCAAAACCGAAAATGACACAGTCGGCAGTGACTGCAGGATGCGGATATTTGTAACAATATTTTAACTCAGAACCTTGGCCATTGGCTGTTGGCTTTTGAACTTTTTCTGATAAGGTCTCTTTCATATTTTTATTGCGTTAATTTTGCGCAAAGATAAAAAGAAATTTTTAGTTGTCAAGAAAATAATGTGTAAAAATTACGCATTATTTTTTTATTCAGTGTTGCGATTTGTTTTTTATCGTAGTCAAAGCGTTAGGGATTGGAGCGGCATCCTTTGCGAGCGTTTTAAGACAACGGACAACAGACAACAGAATTTTTTTGAGCGAGGAGAAAACAAAAAGCGAGCAAAGATATAGCGGAAAGCCCGACGCGAAGCGGAACGCCCAGATAAAGTGTAGAATGTAGAATGGATTAAGCGCGACAGATTTCAGCTATGATTATCGCGGCTGCAACAGAAGCGTTCAGAGATTCCGTCTGGCTGCCTTTTCCTCTTGGGATGTGAATAGGGGAGGTGACGAGAGGAAGAACGTCTTTTCTGATGCCGTGAGATTCGCTACCGATTATGATGATGCCGTTTTTATTTTCAATCTTCTTTGTGAAGATGTTTTCCCCTTCCATCAAGGCGCCATAGATTGGAGTTGCTGAGTTGCTGAGTTGCTGAGATTTTGAAAGGAAATCTTTTAAATCAGTTTCGATGATTTGGATTCTGAAAATGGAACCCATTGTAGATTGTATTGTCTTGGCTTGCCAGGCGTCGGCGCAGTCGTTGCTGCAGACTATTTTATTGATACCAAACCAGTCGGCGGTTCTTATCATAGTTCCGAGGTTACCTGGGTCGTTGATGCCGTCGAGAGCGAGGATGAATTCGTTTTCGGCATCTTTAGGATTTATGTTATAAGAAGGAGTGTGAGCTGTTGCGATGATTCCAGGAGGAGTCACCATACTGCTCATCTGTTCCATTTGTTTTGCATTGACGATTTCGTATGACTTAAGACTTGCTGCCATTTCAGGGAATTTCTCCAGCCAAGTCTCTGTGACTAAAACGTTTTCAACTTTAAAGTCGGAAGCGAGGAGTTCGCTTACGAGTTTGTTTCCTTCTACGACAAACATTTTGTTTTCCTTACGGAATTTTGTCTGTTTGAGAGATTGAATGAATTTTATGTCGTTTTTTGTCATGATTAATTGATATGTAGAGACGTGTCAATGATGTCTTTTATGATAGTAAAAATAGTTTTTTTATTTTAATTACATCATTGACGCGTCTGTACAATGATGTGTCTGTATTTTCAAAAAAAAGCCGAAGAAGTGATTTCTTCGGCTATAAATACAAAAAACCTTAATATGAAAAATCTTCAGTTTAGGATTATTCAGCGAAAACTTCGAAAGAGATTTCAACAGATACTTCTTTGTGTAATCTGATAACAGCTTTGTAAGTACCAACTTCTTTAATGCTGTCTTCTTTGATTATGATCTGTTTGCGATCTACTGTCAAGTCTTTAGCTTCTTTAATAGCGTTAGCTATTTGAACGTTATTCACTGAACCATAGATTTTGCCAGTTTCAGCTGCTTTAGCAGGGATACGTAATGATAAACCTTCTAAAACTTGTGCTAATTCTGTAGCTTCTTTTCTAATTTTTTCTTGTTTGAAAGCTTGTTGGCGGATTTCTTCAGCCAAAACTTTACGAGCTGATGGAGTGGCTAAGATAGCCATACCTTGTGGAATTAAGAAATTACGAGCGTAACCAGGTTTTACTGATACGATATCGTTTTTATATCCCAAATTTTTTACATCTTGTTTAAGAATAATTTCCATGTCTTGTCCTCCTATTATTTCAATAAGTCAGCTACGTAAGGCATCAATGCAAGATGACGTGCTCTCTTGATAGCTTGAGCAACTTTTCTTTGATATTTTGTTGAAGTGCCAGTGATACGGCGTGGTAAAATTTTACCTTGTTCGTTCACGAATCTCAAAAGGAAGTCAGCATCTTTATAGTCGATATATTTGATGCGGTTCTTTTTGAAGCGGCAGTATTTTTTCTTTTTAGTATCGACTGCTATTGGAGTCAAATATTTAATTTCTGTGTTAGCTTGTGCCATTTCTTCTAAATTTTAAGTGTTAAACAATTAATTGGCTTGAGCTTCTTTTGCCTCTTGTGCTTTTCTACGTTTTTTCTCGTTGTAAGCAACAGCGTGTTTGTCTAATTTTACAGTTAAGAAACGTAAAACGCGTTCGTCACGTTTTAATTCTGTTTCAACTGTTTCGATAACATTACCTTCGGCTTTGAACTCGATTAATTGGTAAAAACCTGAAGATTTTTTCTGAATTGGATAAGCTAATTTGCGCATTCCCCAGAAATCTTCAAAAACGATCTCTGCACCATTTTTGGTGAGAATGTCTTCGAATTTCTTCACCGCTTCCTTCATCTGTTCATCAGATAAAACGGGAGTTAAAATGAAAACGGTTTCGTACTGATTCATAATTTAATTTATTGATTATTAAACAATTAAGTTGAACTAATGTGTTCTATTTTTAGTTTTGCAAAAATAATAATTTTTCTTTTAAAATGAAATAAATTTTTAAAAAATATATAATATTTCTTTATTTATTGTTAATCAGTTCGTTACAGATAAATTCGGCGGCTTTGCCATCGCCAAATAATTCTGGATATTCGGTGATTTTATTGTCTTTGAAATGATAATATCCATTGACGATGTTTTCTTCATTAGCATCTGCTATGATGGCGGATCCGACTTCAACGATTTCTTTCCATTCGGTCTCGCTTCTCATGATGATGCATGGTTTCTTGAAGAAATATGCTTCTTTCTGAACGCCGCCGGAGTCGGTGATGACGATGCTTGCGTTTTTCTCCAATGAAATCATTTCCAAGAACGAAGCTGGTGGAATGATGTGTATTCTCTCATTATTAATAAGTTCGTTATAAATATCAGAACTTAAATTAACATCTAATAACTTCTTTGTCCTTGGATGTAATGGAATTACAATCTCTTCTTCTTTTGATAATCTCAACAAAGCCTTGATAATTGCACTTAATCTCTTTGCTTCGTCGGTATTGTTGTTTCTATGTATAGTGCAAAGAATATAATTGTCTTTTGGGATGAAGTCTGTTGTCTGTTGACTGTTGACTGTTGACCCAAAATGCAAACTATTATCATACATCACGTCGCCGCAATGATATATTCCAGGATTGTCGATTGTGAAAGGTTTTTTGTTTTCTGGATTAAAACCTTCGTTGATTAGGTTTTTATAACCTGTTGCGGTAGGAGAGAAGAGCATCGTGGAACAATGGTCGCAGCATATTCTATTGATTTCTTCAGGCATTGCCTTGTTGAAGGAACGAAGTCCAGCTTCTATATGGACTATAGGAATATGTATTTTTGATGCGGCTATTGCACCTGCCAATGTTGAGTTTGTGTCGCCGTAGACGACGAGATAGTCTGGATTTTCTTTGAGAAGGATATCTTCGATGCCTTCTATCATCTTGGCGGTTTGTTCGCCATGTTTGCCGGAACCCACTCCTAAATTATAATTAGGTGCAGGGATTCCGAGTTCGTCGAAAAAGACTTGCGACATGTTTTGGTCGTAATGCTGTCCGGTGTGAACGATGATTTCTTCGATTTCGTTTGAGAAATTGTTTTTTATGGCGCGACTCAAAGCAGCGGCTTTGATAATCTGTGGTCTTGCTCCTATAATTGTGACGATTTTAATCATATTTCTTTACAATAATCCTTCGTCTGCAAAACTAAAATAATTATCGTTACCAATGATGATATGATCCAAAATTTTAATTTCAAGGAATTTTCCTGCTTTGCAAAGGTTGTCGGTGATTTGTTTGTCGGCATTGCTTGGGGTGATGTTGCCAGAGGGATGGTTGTGGCAAAGCATCACGCTTGCGGCGTTGTTTTCTAGTGCGCATTTGAAAATCTTTTTCGGGTCGGCGGTGGTGCCTGTCATTCCTCCGACGCCGATTTTTTCTAATCTGATGACTTTGTTGGCGTTATTCAGAAGCATTATCCAGAATTGTTCGTGGTCGAGGTCTGATAGATGCGCATAGAAACATTCGTATGCAATTTTGCTGTTTTTGATTGAAGGTTTTTCCAATGCTTCGCTGAAGCGTCGCCGGCGTCCGAGTTCCAAGGCTGCGACAATAGAGATGGCTTTTGCTTCTCCTATGCCTTTGTATTTCATCAGGTCGTTGATGCTTAGTCGTGAGAGTTCGATGAGGTTGTCGCTCCTGTCGTTGAGAATGCGTCTCGACAAATCGACGGCAGATTCTTTGCTGTTGCCGCTACCTATTAATATAGCAATGAGTTCGGCGTTGCTTAATGCTTCTTTTCCTTTGGCGAGCATTTTCTCGCGAGGGCGGTCTTCTTCCGCCCATGATTTTATGGTTCTCATAGTTTTTGGTTCATACGGTGATGCCGTACGTTTTATATGTTAAAGATTTTAAGGATTGAATTTAACTTTCAGTTTTCAACTTTCAACTTTCAATTTTTCTTAGGGAACCATCCTTTTCTTACTCGTTCTCTTTGTTCGAAGAGTTCGTGTATCGACCAGAATGACGATGCACCCCAAACGGCTAATAAAATAGACCATGTGAGTTCTTTGACCATAATTGATGCGATGGTGCTAATTATTCCCATAAGTGCGAAAACCCACCAGCATTTGACACCGAAGTGATATTCGCCTTTTATGACTAATGGGTGGAAGATGCCTATTATTAAGAATGTGGCGATTCCGATAAAGATTCCGTTGAGGTTGTATGTTGCTAAGAATTCTATCATTTTTATGTTTAAGGTTTAAAGTTTAAGGTTTAAAGAGTCCGTTTTCTTGAAATGTTAAACCTCGGATAAATGTTAATAAATATTAACAAAAAAACCGACTCTAGAGTCGGTTTTTTATTGTTGTGTAATTTTCTTATGCTAATTTTGCTGTGTGATGTGCAAGTTTTGACTTTAAGTTAGCAGCTTTATTTCTGTGGATGATACCGCGTTTAGCTGTCTTGTCAATAATTTTGTACATTTCTGAAAGTTTTGCTTCAGCTTCAGCTTTTTCTGTTAATGCTCTGAATCCTCTAACAGCAGCGCGCATTGCTCTAGCATAGAAGCGATTGCGTAAACGTCTTTTTTCTGTCTGACGGATTCTTTTGAGTGATGATTTGTGATTTGCCATACTATATTTATTTTTTTATAATTTCTATACCATATTCGGGGTGCAAAAATAGTTATTTTATCGTTACGAATTACATTTTTTAACGAAAAAATTATCTTTTTTTTGAAATATTTTTTTTATTCCTTATCTTGTTGAATTACACG
>JAZOSA010000030.1:0-20155 GCA_045656905.1 Bacteroidales bacterium | reverse complement strand
AGCTTAAAACATTTCAGGCATCGGCTTCCTCTCTCTGGCTCGTTCTCCAGACCTCGCATCTCTGCAAGCCACGACTCATGGTCATAATCGGCATCCACAATCTCAAGCCCCAAGCTCTCAGCATAACGCGTACATTCATCTTTCCTTATCAGATATTCCTCCTCCGGATAAATGTTGGGATTACAATAAAAAACAAGAGGCATGATGCCATTCTGCATCATGCACTCTATTATCGCTGAAGAACAAGGAGCACAACATGTGTGAAGAAGAACTTGCTTAACTCCACCTGGTGCTTCTATATTCATACTTATTTCTTCATTATTTTTTGAACTGATGTTGCACCGTTAGCTTGTAATTTAACGAAGTAAATGCCTGATGCAAATTCGCTCATGTCAACTTTAACTGTTTCGTTCATTTCTGATGAGAACATAACTCTGCCGTATACGTCAACTACTTCAACATAGTCAGCATCGCTTGATTCTACTGTAACGAAATCTTGTGCTGGGTTTGGATAAACGTTTGAAGCAAAAGCTACTTCTTCAACTGCGTCGTCGCCATCAATAGCTTCATAATCCATTACGTATGTTGTAACGAACACTAATTCTTGTGAGTCGTTTTGTGCCCAGTATGCAAATGTTCTTAACAAGTTATTTTTTGCTGCTGGAAGTTGTGGATAATCATCTTCTGGATTTGGATAGTAGAATACATTATCTGCTGAGATGCTTGTGTCGTATGTATAAGCTCTTCTTTCTTGAACTGTACCTGCTGGTGTTACGTGTTCCATTTGGATGCAGTTGCCGAATTCGTCATATTCATAAACTTTAGATGTTTTCAAAACCCAGTTTTCTGCTTCCCAGTAGAATTCATTTGATCTGATCATGTTATTATTGTCATCATACTCATATTCCATCAATGTTTGATTTTCCATGTTGTATGTTTCAAAGCTATATGCTTGCATTGTTTCTGCTGTCTTATAACCTTCTTCATTGTATTCGAAAATAACTTTTTGGAATTCGATGTCCATAAATATCATGACCCATTCTGTCATTTTGCCATCTGCATCGTAAGTATATCTTTGGTCACCACCAAGTTGTGGACCATATCCATCGTAGAAGTCATTGTAGTTCTTACGTGATGTTCTGTTGTTGTTTTCATCGTATTCATAATCTACGTAACAAGAGTAAATCCATTCGCCATAATAATCTGCCAAATTAGGAGCATCACCCCAGTATTTTTGCCATGTAGCTAATCTTGTGATGTTACCTCTTTCATCATAGAAAATTGAGTCGATGTATTCACCAGCTGGTGTTGAGAGGTTGTCTAATTCATTTATACAAACGAGGTTTGTACCTGTTGCGTCAGAATAAACATATGTCCATGATTCCATACCATCTTCTGAGAAGATGTTTGATAAACGGTAATTTTGTGCAAATGTTGGCAATGCAAACATCACCATTGCTACGATAAGTAAAAATTTTCTCATAATAAATTTAGTTTAGTTATTTAATAATTTCCAATTCTCGTATAGTGGAGCGCAAAAATAAATATTTTTTTCATTCTACGACCATAAACGTACAAATAAATTTATTGAAGTTAAGAATCGTAGAGACGTGCCGACAATACAAAATGAATAAACAATGTATTGTTGACACGTCTCTCTTCTATTCTATGAAGGATTCAAAAACTTCAAATTTTCAGTTTTCAACTTTCAACTTTCAATTTCAGCTTCCTCCTCGCCCTGCGCTTCATTCTCTCTTCTTTCTTTTTGGACAAATGACTTAAAACCAAAACCAGAGCTGCGCCAATAACTGCCATTATCACTGCAACAACAAATTCGCTCGTCATCGGTGGCAAATGGAAACTATAGTCATACACACCTGGCATGACTTCTTTCCAAGGATAAACCACGGGCAGACTGCCAATCATAAATCCACATAACACTGACAAGGTCTCGTTTCTATATTCTTTCATCAGCCACGACAAAAGATAAGAAATAGAAATGATGCTTATGACCGCTCCTATTACAAATGGCAGCAATACCATCATGCCTTGTCCCCATGTCGACAACTTCGCTATTTGGGGCAACGCCTGCGTGACAATGAGTTCATAATTTCCCATCACCATCATAAGATGCGAGCCAGAAATGCCAGGCACAATCATTCCCAACGAACCGACTATGCCACATAATATCAGATACAAGAAATTATCGTTTGGATATGGATTGCTTTTTATTGAAAGATAGAAGGAAATGAGTATAGCAACAGACATCAGTATCATCATTTTTGGAGTCTTCTTTCCTATCATGCCAAAGACATATATCACAGAAGCGATTATCAATCCAATGAAAAACGCATACGCGAAAACCTCATACTTTTTAAATATCGCCTTTAATGAAATCGCCGTGAGAATCATTCCCGCCATGATACCTAATATTAATGTAAGCAGGAACTTGATGTCGGTACGCTTGGCGAACTCCGAGAACTCACCTTTAAATAACAATTTGAACGCCTTCAAATTCAACGATTTTATTGAATTTATAAAGCGTTCAAAAACACCTATTATTAAGGAAACAGTACCGCTCGACACTGGTATCACATTCACGATTCCCATTGCCAAGCCTTTAAAAAAAGTAGAAATATATTGCCTGATCGTCATATCTGTTGTTTTGTTCTGAATCATCAAAATTCATTCCTAAAAACGCAACAATATAACTTTTGTTTTACAATATTGAAACTTTTTTTTAATGGCATAAGATATTTTTTTCTTGGGCGTTCCGGCAAAACCGTCGGGCTTTCCGCTATATCTTTTTCCGCTTCGCTCCAAAAGGATGCCGCTCCAATCCCTAACGCCTTGGCGATGGAAATGGCGTTTTTTATACCTCGAATCATCTCAACTCATAATGCTCACTTTACGACCTTGCAATTAAAAAAAATGAGCGCCACATTCATTGCAGCGCTCCTTAATTATCAATTGTCAATTGTTAATTGTTAATTGCCAACAACTTCTCCGTATAAATCAAAATAATCGGCTTTGACGAGTTTTACATTAACGAAGTCGCCAATATTCAACTCTGCGGAATCAACTGAAATCAAGATTTCATCATCGACTTCTGGAGAATCGTACTGTGTTCTTCCTATATAATAATCGCCTTCTATTCTGTCAACGAGAACTTTCTCTGTCGTGCCGACTCTCTTTTCGTTTGTCTCCAAAGAGATATTTTGTTGTATTGCCATGATAGTATCGACGCGTTCTTGCTTGACTTCTTCAGGAACATCATCTTCCATTTCGTAAGCAGGCGTTCCTTCTTCTGGAGAATAAGCGAAGACGCCAGCGCGTTCAAACTTCATTTCTTTTACAAAGTCGCACAATTCTGCAAACTGCTCTTCTGTCTCACCAGGGAAACCAACGATGAATGTTGTTCTGAAAGCGATACCCGGAACTCTGTTACGAGCATTCGTCACGAAATTTATCGTCTGTTCTTTATCGACGCCGCGTCTCATGTTTTTCAAGATAGGCGTGCTGATATGTTGCAAAGGCAAATCTATGTAGTTACAGATTCTTGGTTCGTTGTTCATCAAGTCGAGGAGTTCATCAGGGAATCCTTGTGGATAACCGTAATGCAATCTAATCCACTCAAATTCCTTTATCTCGAGAAGTCGCTTTACCAACTCAACGATATGATATTGACCGTCGATGTCGCGACCATAATATGTCAAATCTTGAGCTATGAGAATCAACTCTTTCACGCCTTTTTGCGCAAGTAAATTCGCTTCTTTGAGAAGGTCCTCCATAGGAACGGAGACGTGTTCGCCACGAATCAAAGGTATTGCGCAGAAAGCACAGCGTCTGTTACATCCTTCAGAAATCTTCAGATAAGCGTAATGACTTGGTGTTGAAAGAATTCTCTCGTGATTATAATCTAAAGACACTGAGTTGCTGAGTTGCTGAGTTGCTGAGTTTAATTCCTCATTTTTTAAAATATCGTTTGCAATAAGTTGCACTGACTCAACGCCAAAGAAGCCGTCGACTTCGTGTATTTCTTCTTGCAAGTCTTTGCGGTAGCGTTGCGAGAGGCAACCTATGACATAAAGTTTCTTTATCTTTTTGGATCTTCTGAGTTCTGCGTATTCTAATATTGTGTCTATTGACTCTTCTTTAGCGTCGCCAATGAAACCGCAGGTGTTTATTATCACGATGTCTGATTTCTTTTCAGATTCGTGAACTATGTCGTAGCGGTGACTGAGCGAGGCTGCGAGGCGTTCTGAGTCTACTCTATTCTTTGAACAGCCGAGCGTAACGATATTTACTATAGGTTTCTTCATCGTCGAAATCAATTTCTTCCTTCAAAGAGGCTGTTAACGAATTCTTTTCTGTCAAATATCTGAAGATGATCCATGCCCTCTCCCACTCCGATATATTTTACCGGAATCTTGAATTGGTCAGAGATGCCGATTACCACGCCGCCTTTTGCAGTGCCGTCCAACTTTGTCAAAGCAAGAGCATTGACTTCTGTAGCTGCCATAAACTGACGTGCTTGTTCTATAGCGTTTTGTCCTGTTGAAGCATCAAGGACGAGCAGCACTTCATGTGGCGCATCGCCAACGACCTTTTGACAAACTTTTCTAATCTTAGCGAGTTCGTTCATAAGATTAACTTTGTTATGCAAACGACCTGCTGTGTCGATGATGACGACATCTATATTTTGTTCTACCGCAGTCTTCACCGCATCATAAGCCACTGATGCTGGGTCTGCGTTCATGCCATGAGAAACGATTGGCACGCCGACGCGTTCTGACCAGATAGTGAGTTGGTCGACAGCAGCTGCTCTGAAGGTGTCAGAAGCTCCGAGCAACACGCTCTTTCCTGCTTTCTTAAAATTATGAGCCAACTTACCGATTGTCGTTGTTTTACCGACGCCATTGACGCCAACGACTAATATAACGTATGGTTTCTTGTCTTCTGGAATATCGAATGTGGTTCCGTCGCCAGAATTATTTTCTTGCAATAGTTCTGCGATTTCTTCTTTAAGGATTCTGTTTAATTCACTTGTGCCGAGATATTTATCACGAGCGACACGTTCCTGGATACGTCCGATGATTTTCAATGTTGTGTCAACACCGACATCTGAAGTAACTAAAATCTCTTCAAGATTATCCAAAACTTCATCGTCAACTTTTGATTTTCCAATGATAGCTTTTGATATTCTGTCGAATACGCTGGTGCGTGTCTTTTCCAATCCCTTGTCGAGTTCTTGTTTCTGTTCTTGCTCGACTTCCTTGTTTCTCTTTAAAAATGAAAATAAACCCATAATCTTACGCTTTTTTGCAAAGATAAGAAAAAGTCTAAAGACTAAAGACCAAAGATTTTTTTAATACCCCAACCTGCCGAAATGTATGCCATCAATCAAAAAGACGCATCAAACTTCATTGACGCGTCTTCTGTTATTTTTCATATCACTTAACCACAGGTCGAACCGTAAACCCGACGCTACGATCACTATATCCCATGCTATGAGTGTTCACATTGATATAGAGACTTGAGGAGAAGTTCTCTGTGCTTTCATCTGGCGAAGCGCTCCAATAATAACCGCCAGTATTTTCATCAAGGAGAGAGGTTCCCAGACGATAGCCTGCTGCCGGAATAAAAACATTATTGCCATTAGGTCCAGTCACTATATATCCGCACTTCTTATCCGAACGCTCAACCCATGTCCATGTGCAATACCTCAACAGTTCCAAGAATTCAGCTTTAGTCGGGATTCGCCAACTTCCACCCCAACTTGCGCGGGCGACATCATAGTCGGCATTACCAGAAATTCCGGCATTCTGCGTTCCGTATGTCGTGCAGTTGTCTTCCGTATATGTCTCTTTTGTCTCCTTTTCAATCCATGCGTAATAACGTCCATAATCTTCAGGTTTATTCGCGCCAACATTGCATGTGGCCCATTTCAATCCGCTTGGCAATCCTAAATCCACAAATTCATGACCGACAGACTCTCTTATCGAAGCCGGTTTGTCCGTCACCAAAATCACCATGCCCTTGACACTTTCTTTCGTCATATATTTGCCATTCGATGAAAGATATCCTTTCGACCTCAGCAACGACAGTTCCTCATTGGTAGGAATACGCCATGTATTGTACCCATACATTTCCTGACTATTGATCTGCTTTATAATCGTACGGGGTTCGCTGTCAAAATTGCCGATCTCCTCAGGAAACACCTTAAGATATCCATATATGGTCTCAACTGACAAACGCTGTGCATTGCCTGCAACACCAAGCAACAGCATAACTAAAACTAACAACATTCTTTTCATACTCTTTTATTTTAAGTGATTAATGCCTAAAAAAAAGCATGCACCTTAAACTAAGGATTGCATGCCTTTATGCTGTTTTTGTATTTTCAACTACAAGTATCATTTGTTTTTTCTTTCTTACGAAACGCAAATATATAAAAAGAAATAGACAACGCACAATAAACAAAAGATTTTTTTTGAACTAAGAACGCTGATAGCTAATTTTCAATTTATTTTACGCATTTCTACCGGAAACACAAAAAGCTCCTTCGATTTCTCGAAGAAGCTATTGTATTGTGTGTAGAAAAGCTATATTATTTCTTTGCTATGAATTCTTGAACTTGATCGATTGGAACGATTGTTTCATCGAAATAATAAGCACCTGTTTTTTCTGATTTCTTCATTCTAATAACCTTAGAATACTCTTTACCTAAAGTACGTAAGGTAGCAACAACTTTCTTTGCCATGGCCTAATCTTATTTAATTTCTTTATGAACTGTCATTTTCTTCAAGATTGGGTTGTATTTCTTAAGTTCCAATCTTTCTGGTGTATTTTTCTTATTCTTTGTTGTAACGTAACGTGATGTACCAGGCATGCCACTTGCTTTGTGCTCTGTACATTCCAAAATTACTTGTACGCGTGCGTCTTTAGTCTTCTTTGCCATTTTTATCTCCTTTCAGAATTTGGATTGCAAAAATACACATTTATTTGATAAATGCCAATACTTTTTATCCAAATTTTTATTTTTATTATTCAACAATCTTTACGATTGATTTTCAATTATTTATCTATTATTTGTTAATAATTTCGTTAACTTTAACCAAGAGTTCTGCTTCTTTTTGCATTGCTTTTGCCTCAATTTCTGCACCTGCTTTAACCATTTTGTCTGCGAACTCACGATCCTTGATGCCAGCAGCATTGATTTTAACATTCAAAAATGCGCCCATAACAGCACTTCTGCAGCACATTGCACCAACGCCTGCGTCTGATACTGATGCTGGGTTACCGTCGTTAACCATTGCTTCTACAACTTCAAATGCTGAGTAAGCAACTTCCATTGTCTTGAATGGAACTTCGATAGCGTATTTTGAAGCGTCTTCGATAGCTTGCTTGCGGATTTCTTTTTCTTCGTCAGTCTTTTTAGGCAAACCGAGAGCATCCATAATCTTGTTGAATGCGTTTGTATCTTCGTCAACTAATGCAATGAGTTGATTCTTGATAGATTGACCTTTTTCTGCCCATTGTGAGAAGAATTCCCATCTGTCGTCCCAACCTGGTTTGTGTGATGACAAGTTTGCTACCATTGTTGCCAATGATGCGCCGAGTGCTCCCATATAAGCCGAGATAGAACCGCCGCCTGGAGCTGGGCTTTCGCTTGCTGTTTCGTCAGCGAAAGCTGCACATGTCATGTCAACTAATTTCTTTTGTGAGTTATCTTCAATCAAGAACTCGATGACTTTTTCTTTAGGATTGAAAGGTTTCAAATCATCGAGACCCATTGACTTGATAGCTATCTTCATGATTTCATCTTCGCTGACGCCTAATGAACGTTCTTGTTTAGCGAGATAGAAACGACCTGCGTCGAGGAGAACGCTCTTAGGAACGAGACCAACGATTTCGCAACCTGTCACGCGAACGCCACGAGCTGCTGCCTTAGCACAAACTTCTTCGAAGCAAACGTGAACTGGAGTCTTAGCGATGTTGGTGATGTTCATTGATACCTGAGCGATACCGTATTCTTCAATGAACCAGCCGATAGCTTTTGTTCCTGGCAATGTACCTGGAATCATGACTGGGTTGCCGTTTTCGTCCTTAACAGGTTTGTCTGTTACTTTAGGACCTTGTCTCATTGGACGGCCTTTTTCTCTAACGTCGAAAGCGATAGCATTAGCGCGACGTGTAGATGTTGTGTTTAAGTTGTAGTTGATAGCGATTAAGAAGTCGCGAGCACCAACTGCTGTTGCGCCTGTTGTAGCTACTCTTTCGTTGAAAACCTTAGGACCGAAGTCTGCTGTGCAACCTGATGCGAATCTTTCTGCCAATGCTTCGTATTCACCAGCGCGGCAAACAGCGAGGTTGCGTCTTTCTGGAGAGAAAGCTGCGTTTTCATAGCAGAACACTGGGATTTCCAATTCATTACCGATTCTTTCACCGAGTTGACGTGCATACTCAACTACTTCTTCCATTGTGATGCCAGCGACTGGAACTAAAGGACAAACGTCTGTAGCACCAAAACGTGGGTGGTCACCGTGGTGGTTACGCATATCGATGAGTTCGGCTGCTTTTTTCACAACGCGGAATGCTGCTTCACAAACGTTCTTAGGCTCACCAACAAAAGTGATAACTGTTCTGTTTGTCGTTGCTCCTGGATCGACGTCTAACAACTTAACGCCCTCAACCTTCTCAATCTCAGCTGTAACTTGATTGATGATGTTCATATCGCGACCTTCGCTGATATTAGGAACACATTCGATAATTTGTTTCATTTGTATATTTTTTTATAATTTTTTATTTCAAAACATAAAGAAAATCAGGGCATAACAACCGCCCTATTTTTCGCGTGCAAAGATAATAAAAAGTCAACAGACTACGGACTACTGACAACAGATTTTTTTTAATGAAACTAACTATACACTCTACACTCTCAACTCTACACTTAATCTGGGCGTTCCAGCTATCGCCGTCGGGCTTTCCGCTATATCTTTTTCCGCTCCGCTTCAAAAGGATGCCGCTCCAATCCCTAACGCATTGGAGGCCACTGAACCAAGGGTTTGAACTAAGAACAAAAAAAATCCGAGGAAAAATTCCCCGGATTGTTAATAGTTAATAGATCATAGCATATTATTTTTTAACAAAGCGTTTTACAGTTTCTCCTTCACTTGTAACAATCTTCACTAAATAAACCCCGCTCTTCAAATTAGAAACCTCAATAGCTGATGGCTGACAGCTGACAGCTGATAGCTCTTGGCGTCTTCCATAAATATCATATATTTCAATGGTCAGGGCCTGTGTCAGAGTCAGATCCTCGATATATAGTTTATCGTTAACTGGATTTGGATAAAGACGGAATAGCGCCGTCAATTCATCAATACTTTCTGTTGAAACAAAATTAGCGACTAAGTTTCTATCACCTTTTACTACAAATGTATATTCCGCTTCTTCCGAAACAATTGTATCGTTTTCTGTCCAGTTGACGAATTTATATCCTTCGTTTGGAGTTGCTGTTAAGGTTACTTCTTCGCCATGGTTATAAGTTCCTGAACCTGTAACTGTTCCAAAGTTTTCTTCATTAACCGAAACTGTTACTTCGTATGTTAACAATTCAAAGTTCGCAACGAAGTTTCTATCACCTTTTACAACAAATGTGTACTCTGCTTCTTCCGAAACAATTGTATCGTTTTCTGTCCAGTTGACGAATTTATATCCTTCGTTTGGAGTTGCAGTTAATGTTACTTCTTCGCCATAACCATAAACTCCAGCACCTGCAACTGTTCCAAAGTTTTCTTCATTAACTGAAGCTGTTACTTCGTATGTTAACAATTCAAAATTAGCGACTAAGTTTCTGTTACCTTTTACTACAAATGTATATTCTGCTTCTTCCGAAACAACCGTATCATTTTCTGTCCAGTTGACGAATTTATATCCTTCGTTTGGAGTTGCTGTTAAGGTTACTTCTTCACCATAGCCATAAACGCCTGCACCTGCAACTGCTCCAAAGTTTTCATCATTAACTGAAGCTGTTACTTCGTATGTTAACAATTCAAAATTAGCAACGAAGTTTCTGTTACCATCTACAATAAATGTATATTCCGATTCTTCTGAAACAATTGTGTCATTTTCTGTCCAGTTGAGGAATTTATATCCTTCGTTTGGAGTTGCGACTAATGTTGCTTCTTCGCCATCGTTATAAGTACCAGCACCAGTTACTGCACCTGCGTTCATTGGATTTACAGTAGCCATTATTCCGTAAGCCAATAAATTATAAGTTACATTTTTGGCCAATTCACCTGTTACTTCATTACCATCCGCATCGCAAATCACATGATTTTTAAGAATGATTTGAGAGACATCAAAACCATCACCGCTAACCTTTATAGTAGAACTTACAAAATCTGCATTTGAAAGATCTATGATTGCGTCAACAGCATTGGAAGCAATTAGTATCGCGTCTATATCAACGTTTCTATCTACCGTGAATTTATTTGCATTAGTTTTTACATATGCACTAACAATACCGGCGCGATGTTCTGCTGTATTAACAATAGTAAGCATTCCTTCCGAACCAGATACATAAATCTCATATCCATCTCTATTGAAGTTGTTTCCATTTAAGTCAACAGTAATAATCTTATTATGTTCTTCAATATACTCATATCTATAATTCTCAACTTCAGGGTTAATTTCCCTCAACAATGTTATGGTTGCTCCATTTTGTGGATTACCACGAAGTTCATCAAGGGTTTTATAATAAGTAACGGTTTTTCCCGAAGTAACCTTTGCACCAGCCAAAAACTCACCACAACCGAACTTGCAATAACCAGTTGTATGGTCGATAATATGTTCTGAGAATTCACCGTATTTCTCGCCACACACATCACATGAGGCATGTTCCATACAAGTAGCTTCGCCACCGTGACAAGACTCCACCTTAGTCTGACCACACGTAGTACATGTAAAACTATGCGTTTCATTACCATTATTTACAACATCTTCATAAGTATGGTTCATAGAACCATCTACGCAAGGATACATTATAGACTTGAATGCGAAGCCATTCCAATTCAAACCATTCGTCACTTCGTCTTTCTTGTTTGCATTAAGCACAAGATCGATATTTGCAGAGAAACTCTCAGGATAGCCGAGAGCAGTTTCTTCAATATAAATATCATCTTCAGACAAAAGCACAAGCGATGTCAACGTCAACGAATTTATATCAAACGCCTGTTGACCTATATTTGTTGCTTTTGGAAGTATTACCGTGGACAGATTTTCACACACTATAAACGCAGCCCAACCAATCGATGTCACTTCTGGCAATTCCAATTCGCTAATTCCAGTGGAAGCAAAAGCCCAATCTGATACTATCTGCGCCTTAGGAGCCGTGATTGAAACCAGATTTTCACAACCGCAGAATGCTCTTTCTCCGATAGAAATCACATCTGGAAGATTAACAGATGCCAATTGATCTACATATTCGATACCTTCATCCCCCAAATATTCACCAAATATCAAATTAGACGGATCAAACTCATCATGATTTGGAATTGCTTCCACACCTGCAAGAGTGAGATTGATACTACCATCTTCAACGCCTTCTGTATCAATTATTGCACGACGAATAGCAGTAAATAGTTCCGTTTCCGCATCAGATGGAAGATTAACAGTAAAGGTCCTGCTTCCGTCTTCCAAAATATGCGTAACAGCTTCATTAAGAGATATCGCATCATCTGCATAATAAGTGTTCGTTCCATCAGTAACGTTCATTGTTTGCGCCTTAAGCGCACTGCCACCAGCTATCGCGAAGAGGCAGAGTACGAGTAGTTTGTAAAGTTTGTTCATAATTTATAATATTTAGTTAGTTTTTTATTAATTAGGAGTTAGGAGTTAGGAGTTAGGAATTATTTTTTTTGCTGTGAGCAATGAGCAGTGAGCTTCGGGCGAAATGCTCATTACTCATAGCCCAAAGCTCATAGCTAAATCTCAAACGATTTTTCCTTGCAGAATCACCTTTTCAACTTTATTCGCTCCATAATAATATGGCATGAATTCGAGTCCGTTCATTGGTTGGGTGATTATCACGTTAGCCAATTTTCCTTTTGTAATTGAACCGAGTTCGTGACTTACATCCATCGCATATGCTGTATTCAAGGTTGTCGCATTAAATGCTTCTTCCGGTGTCATCTTATATCTGATGCATGCCGCCGACATGATGAACTGCATATTGCCCGATGGCGATGTTCCTGGGTTGAAGTCGGATGCCATCGCTACTGGAAGTCCAGCATTAATCATATCGCGTACTGGTGACAATGGAAGATTCAAGAAGAAAGCGCAGCCTGGCAATACCGTCGGCATCGTCTCTGAACCTTTAAGTGCTTCTATTTCTTCCATTCCCATTTGTTCGAGATGGTCAACAGAGATAGCTCCGTATTTCACACCTACTTGCACACCACCAGAAATCGCCATTTCATTAGCGTGGATCTTAGGACGCATGCCGTATTTGATACCTGCCATCAATACGCGTTCTGTATCTTCAACAGTGAAGAATCCTTTGTCGCAGAACACATCGACGAAGTCAGCGAGATCTTCCGCTGCCACTAACGGCATCATCTCATTGATGACCAAATCGACATATTCTTCCTGACGACCTCTGTATTCCATTGGAATTCCGTGTGCTCCGAGGAAATTGGCTTTTATTGTAAGTGGAGAATTTTCTTTCAATCTCTTGATAACGCGCAACATCTTAAGTTCGCTGTCGACTGTGAGTCCGTAACCGCTCTTGATTTCAACGGCACCGGTTCCCATGCGCATTATCTCATCGAGACGCTTCATCGCTGATTCGTAGAGCTCATCTTCTGTAGCGTTTGCTGTCGCCTTAGCTGAATTGAGGATTCCACCTCCCCTCTTGGCGATTTCTTCATAACTCAATCCTTTGATTTTATCGACGAACTCCATCTCGCGTGAGTTGGCATAAACGATATGAGTGTGAGAGTCGCAGAATGTTGGCATGACGATGCCGCCTTTAGCATCGACGACTTTTCTCTCTGCTTGAAGATATTGCTGATATTCTGGAGAATCCATCTTGCCATAATCAGCAATCTTCTTACCTTTTATGCATAAGAACGCATTTTCAATACGGTTGACTTCCGACATGGCTGCTCCGGCTTTCATAAGACTGCCGTCTTCCACGATGCCGACTAATTCTTTTATATTAATGATTAACATAATAACGAGGTTTTAATTTTTACAAAGATAAGAAAAATGGCGAATGACTAAAGGCTAAAGTCTAAAGTTTTTTTGAATTGAAAGTTGAAAACTGAAAACTGAAAGTTAATTTTCAATTTTCCACTTTCAGTTTTCAACTCCCTCTGCGTTAGGGATTGGAGCGGCATCCTTTGCGAGCGGGAACGGGAACAAGGCTCGGGTACGGGAACGATATTTTTTGGACGGGATTCTGGGAGCGAGACGGAAACATGGCGAGCAAAGATATAGCGGAAAGCCCGACGGCGATAGCCGGAACGCCCAGATTAAGTGTAGAGTGTAGAGTGTAAAGTTTATAGGGAATTGAAAGTTGAAAGTTTTTTTGACTATTGACTGTTGACTGTTGACTGTTGACTAAAAAAAAGAGCGCCACTATAACAGCAGCGCTCCTTCTTTTATCTTTAGACTTTCGCCTTTAGACATAATTATTTTTGGTAAATCTTTTGCCAGTTTTTATATTCTCTTTCTTGCCATGGACCGTTGTGGTAAACGTAAGAAGCGATCAAAGGAATAACTGTTGTACCTTCTGCGTAAACCATTTGTTGGAGTTGGTGGCTTACCTTACCCCATGAACCAGCTTCGAGCAATGTTGATGATGAGCAAGCACCGTCGCGAACGTCAGCAACTGTGATTTGGATAGCGTATTTGTGCATTGGTGTTTCGTAGCCGAGGATTTCAGCGCAGACGACTGTATCTTGTGCGAAGTTTTTAGGAGCACCGCCGCCGACCATGAACAAACCTGTTTCAGGAGCTTGCATTTTGATTTGTGTCAATTCAACGAAGTCTTTAACTGAGTCGATAGATAAGTATTTTTCGCCTTTTTGCATTCTTTCCCATTGGTGTTTACCAATACCGAAACCAGCTGATGAGTCGCTGAATGCAGGAACGAAGATAGGCACGCCGCATTCGTAGCAAGTTTGGATCAAGCTGTCTTTCTTAACTGCGTGACCTTCGTGTAACCATTTACCGATTTCATAGATGAATTCGCGTGATGAGTAAGGACGAGCTTCGAGCATGTTAGCGATTTCGAAAGTAGTGTGGTCGCAAGCTTGAAGTTCTTCTTCATCGATGTATGTATCATAGATACGGTCGATGTAAAGGTCGCGTAATGTTGTGTCAGCGATAACGTTTTCTTTTTCGCCGATGTAATGTTTAAAACCGAGAGCTTCAAACAAGTCCATATCGATGATTGATGCGCCTGTTGCAACAACGACGTCGATCATTTTATTACGAACCATGTCAACATAAACTTGCATACAACCAGCTGCTGATGTTGAACCGGCTAATGTCAAAATGTTTGTACATTCTTTTTCTTTACACATCATCATCAAGATGTCAGCTGCGCGTGCAGTGTCGCGTGATGTGAATGACATATTACGCATCGCATCAATTAACTCTGTTGAATTGTAACTTTTTATGTCGATGTGTTTAATAACATCTTTCAATAAATCTTTTTTCTCCATTGTTATTAAATTTTAATTTGAAACTCAATTTTATGGTGCAAAGATACATTTTATTATTAACATTTACAAGCAAAACAAAATCATATTTTAATTAAAAAAATCGTATCTTTACAGAAATTTATTTTAAACAAAAAAATCCAATCAAATGAAAAAAATACTCATTTCAATCTTATCCATTCTCATACTCGCATCTTGTGGCAATTCTAACAAAGACAACAAGAAAAGTTCACCTGTTCAAGAAGTCACAAATGCGTCTGTAGAAAATTCTTTGGTAAAAAATTTAGACTACAACACTTTCATCAAGAAGGTTTGGGATATAGAAACGAGTCCTAATTCATTCGTATACAAAGGCAAACTTCCTTGCATAATAGACTTTTATGCCGACTGGTGCGGACCTTGCAAACGCGTCGCTCCTATCATGGAAAGCATCGCTCAAGAATACGAAGGCGAAGTCGTTGTATATAAAGTCAATGTCGACAAAGAACAGAAATTACCTCTGATTTTCAAAGTAAAGAATATTCCGACTGTGTTTTTCTTGCCTACCGAAGGTCAGCCTTTATCGCAAGTCGGAGCATTGAGCAAAGAAGAATATATCAGCATCATTAACAAGCACCTTATTAATTAATGTCACACATATTTCCAACTGCATATCTTCCTTCCATAGAATACGTCTCATTATTTTTAAAAACAGAAGACGCTTCTATAGAATTGTTTGAGACTTACCAGAAGCAGAGTTGCCGCACAAGAACAAATGTCATGACTGCAAACGGGGTTCAGACATTGACGATTCCCGTCATAAAGACAAACGGCAATCATACATTAACAAAAGACATCGAGATAAGTTATAAAGAATCGTGGCAACAAATACACCTTCGCTGCCTTGAATCGGCATATCGGAAATCTGCTTATTTCGATTATTATTTCCCCTATTTCGAGAAAATTTACAAGCAAAAATTCAACACTTTAGTAGAGTTGAACGACTTTTGCCTGAAGACTATTTTAAAGATATTGAAAGCCAAGAAAGATTATTCTTTCACGACAGATTTTGAAAGAATCACCGATGAAAACGACTACAGAGTTTCATTGTCGAAAGGCACAAACAAAATAGAGATGAAACCTTATTATCAAGTCTTTGCTGACCGACATGGTTTCATCCCTAATTTATCAATTGTCGATTTGCTCTTCAACGAAGGACCTAATTCAGTTAGCAATTTACAATGTAAGTAGAATGTAAAATGTAGAATGTAGAATTTACAATGTACTAATTATAACTCTTCATTCTTCACTCTTCATTGTAAACTATAAATTGTAAATTAAACCGGGTATGCAATTCTGACGTGATAGATATTCTTTAGTTTTTTCTTGAACACCTTTTTTATTGTAGTAATATCACGGAATGTCAGGTTGGCATTATCGAACTGATTATCGGCGATTTGCTTATCTATAATACCATCGACCAACTTATTTATCGACTCTTCTGTCTTATCGACCAGACTACGAGATGCTGCTTCCACCGAATCCGCCATCATCAAGACCGCAGTTTCTTTAGTAAACGGAATCGGTCCGTGATATCTGAAATCGAGTTCATCAACTTCTGTAGGGTCAACGCTTTCACGAAGTGCCATCTGATAAAAATATTCCGTCCTTCGTGTTCCGTGATGAGTTCTCACGAAGTCAATAATCTGTTCTGGAACATGATATTTTCTACATATTTCTATTCCATCTATAACATGCTGAATTATGATATACGCGCTTTCCTGATACGACATATCTTCATGCATACTATATTTACCACTTTGATTTTCTGTAAAATACAACGGATTTTTTATCTTTCCAATATCATGATACATAGCACCTGTACGAGCCAAAAGCATATTGCCACCGATAGCGAACAATGCCTCTTCACACAAATCAGCGACTTGCATAACATGTTGGAATGTTCCTGGTGCTTCAGACGCCAACCTCCTCAGCAACGGAGTGTTCGTATTACTTAACTCCAAGAGGGTCATGTATGTAACAAAACCGAACAATCGCTCAAACAAAAACACCATAGGCAATGCCAACATCGTGAACAATGTGTTCATAGCAAAAATTCCCAAGTCATTCCAACTGACATTTTCAAGTCCGGCATCAAAAATCAACGCCACGCCTATTTTAAGGAGCACATACGACAAGAAAACGACAGCCGATGTCAAGAAATACTTAGAACGTGAAGTCCGGTTAACCAAGACGAATATTGCGATTAAAGACACAAAGAACTGTATCACAAAATATTGATACGAATTAGGCACCGCAAGACTTATGACAAACAACGTCAAGGTTTGTATATAAATAGCAATACGTGCGTCAAAGAATGTCACCAACAGCATCGCCAATATTGTAACCGGCATCAAAAATATCATATCCGGCACATACTTTATTATAATGAACGACGGCAGTATCATCAGCAACATCATAACCAGAATCATATTCATAGACTTTGACTCTTTCAAGAGTTCAGGACGCAACAACTTAATAGCGATGAAAAGCAACAAGAACACCAATGACACTATAATGATTTGTCCATAAATGTTAAAATTCCTGTTAAAGAAATTGCTGTCAGCATTCATAGCATCATATTCTTTTCTTAAAGAATTGATTATATTATACTTTTCATCTGTAATGAGTTCTCCTTCCGAAATGATCAACTCATCTTTTTGAACCATTCCAAATGTAAGCGAAATTGCCGCCAATGCCTGCTCTTCCGACTGTTTTGTCAAATCTTCCGAATAAACGACATTCTGATTCAAATACTCCAGCAACAATTTATTTATCAGAGACTTATCAATATTATCATCAAGATTTGCCAAATAAGCAGATACAAACTCAGTAGCAGTTTTCATTGTATAGAAATCACGAAATGACCTTGTCTTCACCACTCTATCTCTAACCACATCTATCATAGACTCCGGCTTCAGTTCTATCGTTGATATATTTGTAATAACGCCTCTATTTTCTATTGTATCATATATCCTTTCAAGAACATCCCTATTTCTCTGTCCATCCACATCACTGCCACGCCATTGTCTATCAAATTCTTGTAGCATCGCAAACTTATTATTTTTTGACATATTAACATCAAAAACAAATATCGGATAGAAATCTTTAAGCGAAGCCTCCTCCTCTATTTTCAACTGCTCAGCTGTTTTATAAATCGGGAAATTAAAAGGCGCATACAAGGATTCATACTGCCACGGACGCATTTTCTGATATTCATATTTGAATTTAACAGTCCTAGGCATCTGCCATACAACAAGAAACAATGCCAATAAAAAAGTCAGCACTCTAAATATAAGTTGATAGGAATGACCTATTTTTGACAAAACAGAAAATATTTTACTCATATTCAATTTATTATAAAACGAATCAAAAAAAATACATTTTAAATTCAAACTTCCGCTAAAATACAATTTTTTTCATAACTTAGCAACCATAATAATTTAAAAATGAGATACGGAATTTGCAATTTATCGGTAGTTCCTATGAGGAAAGAACCTTCGCACACAAGCGAGTTAGTCTCGGAACTTTTATTCAACGACATTTATAAAATCATTGATGAAAATGACGAATGGCTGAAAATCCAATGTATGTACGACTCATACGAGGGTTGGATAAGAAAACTACAGCACAACGAAATCACTGATAACGAATTCAACGCATACATTTCAAAAGAAAAATTCATAATAAACGTACCATCAATACATCATGAAAATATGGTATTAAGTTTCGGAAGCAAAGTCTTCACTCATGTTGAAGGGTCTATTCCTTTGAGCAAAAACTATGATTCCGATGTATTGATAGAGTCTGCTTTCAAAATGATAAACACCCCATATCGCTGGGGAGGCAAAAGCATCATGGGCATTGACTGCTCCGCATTCGTACAATTATGTGCGAAAGTTGCAGGATACAAACTTCCAAGAGATGCTTCCCAACAATACGATTTCGGAGAGACTATAAACGGTTTGTCTGAAGCACTGCCTGGAGACATCGCATTCTTTGAAAACAAAGAACATCGCATCGTTCATGTCGGCATTTTATTATCAAAAAACATAATAATCCACGCTTCCGGGAAAGTACGCATCGACGCCATTGACGAAATCGGAATTTTCAACAACGAATTAAATACGCACACACATCATTTATGCAAAATCAAGAGACTGAAGTGATTTCTAAATATTTTTTAACTTTTATTTTTGACATAAAATGATTATATTTGTAGCGACATAATTTAAAAAATCAACAATCAAAAAGATAATATTATGAACAACGCATTATTTCAATTTGCCAAACCGGCAAACGAACCAGTAAAAGAATATAGACCAGGTAGTCCTGAACGTATTGCTTTAGAAGCAGAACTCAAAAGACAATCTAATGAAGTCGTTGATATACCTATTATAATAGGAGGCAAAGAAATCCGTACAGGCGACGTTGGCGAAGTCGTCATGCCTCACAACCACAAGCACGTTGTTGCAAGATATCACAAAGTTGGCGAAAAAGAAGTGAACATGGCAATTGAAGCCGCATTGAAAGCCAAGAAAGAATGGGAAAACATCCCTTGGGTTGAACGCGCTTCCATCTTAGCTCGCGTAGGTCAGTTGCTTGCGACAAAATATCGCGCAAGAATCAACGCTGCCTGTATGTTAGGACAAAGCAAGAACGCTTTCCAAGCAGAAATAGACGCAGCCTGCGAAACAATCGACTTCTTCCGTTTCAACAATTACTACGCTGGCAACTTATATTCAGAACAACCATCATCATCTCCAGACCAATTAAACAGAACCGAATATCGTCCTTTGGAAGGTTTCATTATGGCAGTAACGCCATTCAACTTCACATCAATCGCATCAAACCTCAACATGACACCTGTCTTGATGGGCAACACAACCATCTGGAAACCATCAACAACAGCATTGTTATCAAATTACCACATGATGCAAATCTTTATGGAAGCAGGATTACCAGAAGGCGTCATCAACTTCTTGCCTGGTAAAGGTTCTCTCATCGGCAATGTAGCATTAAGCAACCCTAACCTCGCCGGCATCCACTTCACCGGTTCAACAGGAACATTCCAAGGTTTATGGAAGGGCGTCGGAGCGAACATAAACAACTATAAATCATATCCAAGATTAGTCGGCGAAACTGGAGGAAAAGATTTCATCTTCGCACATAGTTCAGCAAACCCAAGAGAAGTAGCAACAGCCATCGTTCGCGGAGAAGTCGGAGGCCAAGCGGTCTTAGGAAGACAAGAGAAGAACACAACTCCTTGGCTCACAGAACGACATGGCTACGATCCGACTTCGAAACTGGAGGAAAAGATTTCATCTTCGCACATAGTTCAGCAAACCCAAGAGAAGTAGCAACAGCCATCGTTCGCGGAG
>JAZOSA010000029.1:0-64738 GCA_045656905.1 Bacteroidales bacterium | reverse complement strand
GTTTGAATGAAGCAGTTAGTGGAACTATCTACTCATTCTTCTATGCAGGTATCTACCTTCTCAGTTTGATAGGTGGTCTTATCGCTGACCGTACACAAAACTACAAAGGCACCATCCAAAAAGGTTTGATGACAATGGCTGCAGGTTACATCCTCTTAGCTATTCCTATCACAGCAACAGCTAGCAACCAAGCATGGTTATTACCATTGACATGTTTCGCTTTATTCATGATCGCTTTCGGTAATGGTTTATTCAAAGGTAACTTACAAGCTATCGTTGGTCAGTTATACGACAACTTCGAAGCTGAAGAAGCTAAAAAAGGCCCAGAAGCTCTTGCTATCGCAAAAGACAAGAGAGACTCAGGTTTCCAAATTTTCTACGTATTTATTAATGTTGGCGGTTTAATCGCTCCTTTCGTAGCTCCATTACTCCGTGAATGGTGGTTAGGCGTAAACGAAATGGTTTACAACCCAGCACTTCCAGCTCTTTGTCACCAATTCTTAAATGACGCTGCAGGCATGAGCGCACAAGCTATGGCTAACCTCAACGAAATGATGGCAGCAGCAGGTGGCAACATCTCTGACATGGCAACATCATGCGCTAACTACTTACAAATCTTCAACGAAGGTATCCACTATTCATTCATCGCTTCTGTAGCAGCTATGTTAATCTCTTTGACAATATTCATCACAAATCAAAAGGGATTCCCTACACCAGCTAAGAAAGAAAAAGTTGAATCAGCATCATACACTGAAGAAGAAAAAGCTGCTATGGCTAAAGAAATCAAACAACGTTTGGCTGCTTTATTCGCAGTTTTAGGCATCGTTATCTTCTTCTGGTTCTCATTCCACCAAAACGGTATGTCATTGTCATTCTTCGCACGTGACTTCGTTGACTCATCAGCAGTAGCTCCAGAAATCTGGCAAGCTGTTAACCCATTCTTCGTTATCGTTCTTACTCCTATCATCATGGGTATCTTCGCTGTATTGGCAAGAAAAGGTAAAGAAGTTTCAACTCCTCGTAAAATCGCTATCGGTATGTTCATCGCTGGCTTAGCATTCTTGTTCTTGGCTATCTTCTCATACATGAAAGGTTATCCATCAGCAAACGAATTCAAAGCATTACCAATCGCTGAACAAATGGCAGAAAAATCACACTGGTGGGTTCTCATCGCTGTTTACTTCTTCTTAACAGTTGCTGAGCTCTTCATCTCTCCACTCGGTTTGTCATTCGTGTCAAAGGTAGCTCCAAAACATATGTTAGGTCTTTGCCAAGGTTTATGGTTAGGTGCAACAGCACTCGGCAACCTCTTATTATGGATCGGACCTCTCATGTACAACGCTTGGCCAATCTGGCAATGCTGGACAGTATTCTTAGTTGTATGTCTCATCTCTATGGGCGTCATGTTCGGCATGGTTAAATGGTTAGAAAGAGTAACAAAATAAGACTATAAGTCTACAAGACTATAAGTAGAGACGTCACACTGTGGCGTCTCTTTTTTTATAACAACATTTTTTAAATACCATCCCCAAAACCTTTAGTCTTTAGCCTTTAGACTTTTGTCTTTAGTCCTTAGCCTTTTGTCTTTCTTTTGGGCGTTCCGCTTCGCGTCGGGCTTTCCGCTATATCTTTGCTCGCTTTCTGTTTTCTCCTCGCTCAAAAATCCCGTTGTCTGTTGTCCGTTGTCTGTTGTCTTAAAATACTCGCAAAGGATGCCGCTCCAATCCCTAACGCAAGACTGAACCAAGAACTAAGGCTGTTGGCCTTTGAACCTTGATGTTACTAACAATGAACTGCAAGCAGTGATTTTAAAAAAAGTTCAAAAGCCTTGGCTCAATAGCCTTAGTCAAAAAGTCTTTTTTCTTATTTTTGCAAAAAATTTACGAAAAGAAAAAAATCATGTTTAAAGGTCATCCAAAAGGGCTTTACGCCCTCGCATTAGCCAACACTGGCGAACGTTTCGGTTATTACACCATGCTTGCTATCTTCGTGCTTTTCTTGCAAGCTAAATTCGGTTTCAACGAGGCTCAATCAGGCCAAATCTACGGCGCATTCCTCGGCTTCGTTTACTTCATGCCTCTCATCGGCGGTATCCTCGCCGACCGTTTCGGCTACGGCAAAATGGTAAGAGCTGGCATCGTGGTCATGTTCCTCGGTTACCTTCTCCTCGCAGTCCCAATGATGGGCGCAACAGCTAAAGTCACCATGTTCTCAGCACTCGCTCTCATCGCGATAGGAACAGGTCTCTTCAAAGGCAACCTTCAAGTCATGGTCGGCAACTTATACGACGAGGCAAAATATAGTCCTTTCCGCGACAACGGATTCAGCCTTTTCTACATGGCTATCAACATCGGTTCTATGTTCGCTCCAATGACAGCGACAAAAGTCACCGACCTCTTCCTCGGCAAAGCTGGCTTCACTTACGTCCCACAGATTCCATCACTCGCTCATCAATATCTCGATGGAACAATCTCAGCTGATGCCTTACAATCATTCGAGGCTCTCGCAGCACAACAAAACTACACTGGCGACTTAGCCGTCTTCGCACAAAATTACATCGACTCATTATCAACAGCATATAACTACGGCTTCGGCGTTGCATGTATCTCATTGGTACTCTCAATGGCTATTTATATCTGCTGCCGCAACTGGTTCAAACATGCTGACGTCAACACAAAACAAGCTAAGGAAATGGGCAACACTACAGTTAAAGTCGTTGAACTCACTCCAGAACAAACACGCACTCGTATGACAGCCTTATTCATGGTATTCGCAGTCGTCATCTTCTTCTGGATGTCGTTCCAACAAAGCGGATTGTGCCTCACATTCTTCGCCCGCGACTACACCGCAAACACAGCTTCAGGATTCTCAAGAATAGGTTTCAACATCTGGGCATTGACATTAATCGCTATTTCAGTCTACACCTTATTCTCAACATTCCAATCTGAAACAACAAAGAACAGAATCATCAGCGGCGTCATCACCTTATTATTATGGGCTGGTGCAGCAGCATTATACCTCGGCATGCCATCAACAATCAGCATCTTACCTCAAGAATTCCAACAATTCAATCCATTCTTCGTCGTCGCCTTGACACCAGTATCAATGGCAGTGTTCGGAGCTTTGGCAAAGAGAGACAAAGAACCTTCATCACCAAAGAAAATCGGTATGGGTATGGTTGTGGCAGCTTTAGGTTTCACCGTCATGGCAATGGCATCATTACATCTCATGAGTCCAGCAGAATTGAAAGCAGCAGGCGGCGTAAGCAACACATTAGTATCACCTAACTGGCTCATCAGCACATATTTAGTATTGACATTCGCTGAGTTATTGTTAAGTCCTATCGGCATTTCATTCGTAACGAAAGTCGCTCCTCCAAAATACAAAGGCATGATGATGGGCTGCTGGTTCTGCGTCACTGCAATCGGCAACTATTTGACCAGCGTCATCGCTAAAATCTGGGGAACAGGCATGCCATTATGGATGGTATGGGGCGTCCTCGTTGTATTATGTTTGTTATCAGCAATCGTCATCTTCTCAATCATGAAGAGATTAGAAGCTGCAACGAAGGAATGTTGAGATGAACTAAGAACTAAGAGCTAAGAACTAAGAACTAGTTCAACAGCCTTAGTTCAACAGCCTTAGTAAAAAAATAAAAAACATGGTAAGTCTGTGGCAGATATTTTGGATATTCGCAAAGATCGGGGCCTTCACTATTGGTGGAGGCATCCCGATGATTGCGGCTATTAAGTCGGAACTCGTCAGTCGCAAGTGGCTCAACGACGAGGACTTTGTCGACATCATCACATTAGCGCAAACCGCACCAGGTTTGTTTGCCGTCAACATTTCCATCCTGACGGGACATAAGTTAAGAGGCACCAAAGGAAGTGTTGTAGCGACTATTGCCAGTTGCCTCCCTCCTTTCCTCATTATCTTATTAGTCGCGATATTCTTCACCAATTTCAAGGATAACGAATACGTCATCAAGGCATTCAAGGGCATCAGACCTGTGGTGGTAGCGCTCATCGGCGTCCCTGTCATTGACATGATTAAAGCCACAAAAATGAAATGGTGGTCATGGGCAGTCGTCATCTTATCAATGACTTTAGTTTGTTTTTTAAGTGTCTCACCTATTTACATACTGATATGCGTCATCGTGATTGCCGCTTTCATCAGTTGGTATAAAAACAGAGAACATCATGATATACATTGAGTTATTCTTGACATTTTTCATCATCGGCATGTTCACCATCGGAGGCGGTTATTCCATGCTTCCGCTCATACAGAACGAAGTCGTTACTGTTCACGGATGGATTGACGAGACCACATTCACCGACATCGTCGCCATCTCACAGATGACGCCAGGACCTATTGGCATCAACTCCGCGACATACGTCGGATATGAGGTATTGTTAAAGTCAGGAGCCTCTGAATTTATGAGCGTTCTCGGTTCATTCACAGCGACTTTCGCCGTTGTATTACCTTCATTCATAATAGTTCTTCTTTTATGTAAAGTCTATGAAGCTTGGAAAAACCATCCTATCTTCAGAGGCGTGATGTCAGGATTAAAACCAGCGGTTATCGGACTTATCGGCACCGCTGCCGTCACACTCGCCACACCAGAAAACTTCATCGACTGGAAAAGTTTCGTGATATGCATCGTGGCATTCATCGCTTTATATTTCAAGAAAGTAGGACCGTTTGCAATAATAGGATTAGGAGCAATAGTCGGATTGTTGGTGTATTGAAAGACAACAGTCAACAGTCAACGGACAATAGTTTTTTTATCATGAATTCGGAATCGACTCTCAAAAAAATTAATTTCTAATTCCTCATTTATAGTTCCTAATTTTGAAAAAAAAATATTATTTTTGTAGACTATTAATTTTGTGAAATTTTAACAAAAATATAAAATGAAAAAGGAAATAAAATTCAGTTTGGTTTACCGTGACATGTGGCAAAGTTCCGGTAAATACGTTCCACGCAAAGACCAATTAGAACAAATCGCTCCTATCATCATCAAGATGGGTTGCTTCGACCGCGTCGAGTCTAATGGCGGTGCTGCAGAACAAGTTAACTTATTATACGGCGAAAATCCAAACCATTCAGTACGCGCTTTCACAGCAGCATTACACAAAGGCGGCATCGAATGTCACATGCTCGACCGCGCTCTCAACGCTTTGCGTATGAACCCGGTTCCAGCTGACGTTCGTCAACTTATGTACAAAGTGAAGAAAGCTCAAGGCGTCGACATCACTCGTATCTTCTGCGGTTTGAACGACGTTCGCAATATCATCCCTTCAATCCAATGGGCTAACGAAGCAGGTATGATTTCACAAGCTGCTATGAGTATCACTTACTCACCAGTTCACACAGCTGAATATTACATCGAGATGGCAGAAAAGCTCATCCAAGCTGGTGCTAAGGAAATCGCTTTGAAAGACATGGCAGGTATCGGTCGTCCATTCTCATTGGGCAAAGTCGTCGCTGCTATCAAGAAACAACACCCAGAAATCAAAGTTCAATACCACGGTCACTCAGGCCCAGGTCTCTCAATGGCTTCTATGTTAGAAGTTGCTCACGCTGGCGTTGACTACATCGACGTTGCTATGGAACCACTTTCATGGGGTATGGTTCACCCAGACGTTATTTCAGTACAAGCTATGTTGAAAGACGCTGGTTTCTTAGTAAAAGACATCGACATGAATGCATATATGGAAGCTCGCGCGATGACACAAAGCTTCATCGATGACTTCTTAGGCTACTGGATCGACCCTCGTAACCGTTACCTCAACTCATTGATGTTAGGCTGCGGTCTCCCAGGTGGTATGATGGGTTCTCTCATGGCTGACCTCAAAGGCGTTCACGCTGCTATCAACATGAACCTCAAAAATAAAGGTGAAAAAGAACTCACAGAAGACGAACTCCTCGTTCAACTCTTCGACGAAGTACAAAATATCTGGCCTAAACTCGGTTACCCTCCATTGGTAACTCCATTCAGCCAATACACAAAGAACATCGCTTTGATGAACCTCTATTCATTAAGCAAAGGCGACGCTCGTTACGAAAACTCTATCGACCCTGCAGCATGGGGCATGATTTTAGGTAAAGCTGGTCAACTCCCAGGTAAATTAGACCAAGAAATCATCGACCTCGCTAAGAAGAAAGGCTTAGAATTCTTCGAAGGTAACCCACAAGACAACTACCCAGATGAACTTCCACGTTTCCGCAAAGAAATGGAAGAAAACGGTTGGGAATTAGGTCCAGACGAAGAAGAACTCTTCGAATTTGCAATGCACGAAAAACAATACCGTGAATATAAATCAGGCGAAGCTAAACGTCGTTTCAACCAAGAATTAGAAGAAAAGATGAAAGATAAGTTTGAAAAAGCTGGCGGTGAAGTCAAGATTCCAGATTTAAGAGCATTACGTCATCCAAACGCAGAACCAGTAGTGGCTCCTGTCGGCGGCAGAATCTTATGGGACATCGACTTCAACGACAAGTCAACAACACCAGCTCCTGGTACAGTTTACAAAGAAGGCGACATCATCGCACAAATCCAAGCACCTTACGGTCAAGAACCAGTCGTAGCATTATGGCCAGGTAAGATTGTTGAGGCTGTTGCTCCACAAGGCAAACTCGTTGAAAAAGGTGAGACAATCGCTTTCATTGAGAAATAAGACAACAAGTCCACAAGACTATAAGACAATAAGAAGAGGCGTCATCATAATCATAATGTGACGTCTCTCTTTTTTTATCCACGAAACCTCACTAACTTCCACGAAAGCTTTAGTGTTTATTAGCATTCATTCGTGAACGGGAAAAATCAATAGAAAAAAAACAGGACTTTTTAATTAAAAAAATGTATTTTTGGGCTACTATTAATATTTTATTTTATGAAAAGATTTTTATTTTTAACAATGATGTGTGTAATGGGTTTATTTACAGACATCAAGGCACAATGCGACGCTCCACAGAATGTCAGAGCAAGAGCAGAATTCAACAGTCCTGATTATAATAAAAAATATAAAATTACCATCACTTGGGATGCCGTTGAAGGTGCAGAGTCATACGAAATACACGTAGCTTCACAGTATACCTCGTCACCTATTTCATGGGGAACTGCTACAACCAACAAATACATACTTGGTTTTGACGCAGACGCAGAATTATATTTTTATGTAAAGACAGTCTGCGACCAGAATGCAGGAACTAAATCCGAACTCTCAGAAAAAGCGACCGTCATTCTGAGTGAAAACATACAAGAAGAACACGACATCATAGTTACCGTCAACCCTGCAAACGCAGGTACTGTTACAGGTGAAGGCTATTATAACGAAAATGAAATAGTCACTTTAACAGCGTCACCAAACGCCGGATATAAGTTCGTCAGCTGGACAGAAAACGGGAATATTGTTTCAACGGAAAGCCAATATTTATTCACTTTCTCAAGCAAGAGACAACTAGTCGCCAACTTTGAACTTATCAGTGGTGGCGATGACACACAAGAACCAGAATTCGCTTCCAAGCTACAACAAAACAGAAATGTGCTTATCGAAGAGCTAACAGGAAGAAATTGCACTTATTGTCCTGACGGTCACGTCATTGCAAATAATATAATTAATAATAATCCAGGAAGAGTATGGGCTGTCAATGTACATAGCGGTGGTTATTCTCCAACAACATACCCTAACCTTAACACCGTTGAAGGAGATGCCATCTGCAGTGCATTCACCACCGGTTCCTTCCCTACTGGCATCGTAAACCGTTCAACATCAACTGCCGAAGGCAGATACTATTGGTCAAATACAACAAGTTACAAACTAAATGAAGCTGCAGAATGCAACATCGGCGGTCAGGTCATCATCAATCATAAAACACGTATCGCCACAATGGAAGTGGAAGTCTACTACACAGACAACAGCACTTCCGGCAACAACTATCTAACAGTCATAATGTTACAAGACAGCATCTTAGGTTATCAAAATGGAGGAAGCACCTATAATCCTAGTCAAATGATCAATGGGGAATACGTTCATATGCATATCTTACGTGACGTAATCACTCCTACATGGGGCGAATCTATCAGTCCAACGACATCTGGCACATTAATCAAAAAAACATATACATATGAAATTCCTGAATCTATCGGCGAAACAAATGGCGTCACCGTTGATTTGAACAACATACATTTCCTTGCCTTTGTAACAGAGAAACAAGACGGCACAGCGACACGTCCAATACTTAACGTCAATCAGATACCTATAGTGACAGGTAATGAAATAAACATCATAGCAAGTGCCAATCCACAAGACGGCGGCATTGTTACAGGAGCAGGAATATATACTGAAAATGAAGTCGTTACTCTTACTGCAACAACAAATACCGGATACAAATTCCTCAACTGGACAGAAAACGGAAGAGTAGTTTCAACAGAAGCTAAATATTTATTCATCGCATCAAAGAATAGAACTTTGGTCGCTAACTTTGAAGAGATTACACCAACAAAATACAACGTAACAGCAACTGCCAATCCTGTAAATGCAGGAACAATTTCAGGTGCGGGCACTTACAATAAAAACACAACCGTCACTTTAACAGCGACACCAAATGAAGGTTACAACTTCATCAACTGGACTGAAAACGGTAATGTTATATCTACAAACACAAAACTAACTTTCACAATCACAGGCAACAGAACTTTAGTCGCTAACTTTGAAGAGATTTATCTTGAACCAGATATTGCATTGACATTCAAATATGAAGGAAAAGCTATTGAACCTGGTACAATCAATATCGTTTCAGACCTTAATGATGACAATGAGATAGTCTGCGACCTGAATGTAGTTAACGTGACAAGTAAAGACCTCAATGTTGTTTTTGAAATCACCGATGACCCTAATGGTATCGGTTCCAACTACTTCTGTTGGGGAGAATGCTATTCATCTGGAACATTAAAAGCAACACGTCCTGTCTATACTGGCAATGAAGGCATCTTTAACGGACACAGCAAATTTGTTGACAACAATGGAAACGTATTGGATAATAACACTGAAATTCATTTAGTTTACACCTTCTACACCGAGTCAAGACCAGAAAACAAATACATTTTCAATGTCAACTTCAAATATAAAGAAGTAGAACACACCGTAACAGCAACCGCAACCCCAGAAAATGCTGGAACAATTTCAGGCACAGGATCTTATGTCGAAAACACAATAGCAACTTTAACCGCTACTCCAAATGTCGGTTACAAATTCGTAAACTGGACTGAAAACGGTAATACAGTTTCAACAGAAGCACAATATTCTTTCACTATTACAAACGACAGAAACTTCGTAGCTAACTTCGAATTATTAGATTATGACGTAACAGCGACTGCTTCTCCTCAAAACGCTGGTGCTATAACAGGCGCCGGTAATTACAAACACGGAGATAATGTCACATTAAAAGCAACTCCAAATGTCGGTTACAAATTCGTAAACTGGACTGAAAACGGTAATACAGTTTCAACAGAAGCACAATATTCTTTCACTATTACAAACGATAGAAACTTCGTCGCTAACTTCGAATTATTAGATTATGACCTTAATGTAACAGTTAATCCTGTAAATTCCGGCGTTGTTAGTGGCGATGGCAATTATTATCACGGAGAAACTGTAACATTAACTGCTATGCCAAACGTCGGTTATCGTTTCTTGAACTGGACAGAAAACGGAATTGTGGTTGCAGAAGAAACAACATATACATTCGTGATAACACCAGATAGAAACCTCGTAGCCAACTTCGAATTATTAGATTACGACGTGACAGCGACTGCTTCTCCACAAAATGCTGGTGCTATAACAGGAGCTGGAAATTACAAACACGGCGAAACAGTCACATTGACTGCTACACCAAATGAAGGTTATAAATTCATCAACTGGACTGAAAACGGTAATACAGTTTCAACAGAAGCACAATATTCTTTCGTAATAACAAGTGACAGAACTTTAGTCGCTAACTTTGAAGAAATTTATGTTGAACCAGAAACAGCATTGACATTCAAATATGAAGGTGAAGACATTGAACCTGGCACAATCAATATCGTTTCTGACCTTAATGAAGAATATGAAATTGCATGCGATTTAGAAATATTTAACATAACAAATAATGACATCTATGTTGCTTGCGAAATCACAGACGACCCTAATGGCATTGGACTAAACTACGTATGCTGGGGAAACTGTTATGAGCCTGGCACCCCAAAAGTTACAAACATCTTAAACGCCAACACACAAGGCATTTTCAATGGACACTGCATGTTCGTAGACAACAATGGAAACGTATTGGATAAAGGAACTGAAATACATCTAATTTATACTTTCTTCGATGAAGCAAATCCTGATAAGAAATACATCTTCAATGTTAATTTCAAATACGAAACAGAAGATCCTGAAAATCCTGGTGACGGTGAAGATCCTGAACAACCTGAACAACCTGGCGATGATGGTAACGACACTGAATCCATAGAAGAATTAATTTCCTCTATCAACATCTATCCAAATCCAGTCTACGACAAACTCGTTATCGAGACTGAAATTGAGATTGAAAAAGTTGTCGTTTATGACATCTACGGAAGAAGTCAACAGACAACTATCAACAGACAACAGACATTGACAATAGACATATCTAATTTAAATTCAGGAGTTTATTTCGTCAAGATTATTACAAATAAACATGAAGTTGTCAAGAGAATTATCAAGAAATAATTCATAACACATAATGCAAAATAGGGTTGCCATATTAATATGACAGCTTTGTAACAAGAAGATTTGTCAAGAAATAATTTGCTCAGAGTTATTTGCAACAAAAAATCCGGGGATTATTCCTCGGATTTTTTGTTTTTAGTTCAAAAGCATTAGTCCTTAATTAAAAGTTCAAATTTTTAACAAACTCCTTGACTTCTTCTTTATCAGCGTCTACATCAAACACTTTCGTTGGTTTAAGGAAGAATATTTCTTTATTTTCTTTGAAGCGTTTTTCGCCGCCGCCTGTGATGTTAAGCATGATAACGGCGTCTTTTTCCACCTGATTATTTTCGACAGCCTGTATCAATGACGCCGTTGCGACTGCTGCCGCCGGATTGACGTCGATGCCTTCCAACTCCTCGAATAATTTGCCGGCGGCTTCAGCCTCTTCGTTTGTCACAGCGAAGAAGTCACCATCTGTATCTTTCATTGCGTCATACAATCCGCCAGCGATAGAATAAGGAGGCTTACGATTTGTGAGCACTTTGGCAACCACGGTGTTAGCGTCTTTTCTTGCCTGGTCGTTGTCGTAAGGAAGCATCTCGCGAGAGTCGTGTTTCCAAGCCTCGTACATCGGCAAAAACGGAACGTTCTGTGACACATAAATCTTAGCCTTATTGTTGCCGAAGCGTCCGTCTTCGATAAATCTGAGGTTAGCTTCCCATGCTGCAATGGCACCCGTTCCGCTACCTACTGCCTGGAAATAATATTCAGGAATTCTTCCTATGAAAGTAACGGCCGACAACATCGTTGTTGCCATACCATCGCGGCGAGCAATGTTTTTCGCGCCGCCTTCAGCGAAAAAGCCTTCCATTTCACAGACAATATTACCGAGATTTATCGCATCAAAATAATCGCTGCCCGACTTGGTTGCCAGCACCTTAACACAAGGATTCAATGGTTTCTCGAACCAAAGAGCGTTGAGGTTATCCTCTGGAATTGTCAATAATAATTTTATGTTGTTATCTGAACATACCTGAGCAAAAGCACGCGCTGTGTTACCAGCCGACGACACCACTATGACCTCGTCTTTTTTCTCTTCAGAAAGACGCGCACAGATAGAATACGCCTCCGTCTCCTTGAAAGAACAGGTACGCATATTCGCGCCAATCTCTGGATAATAACCGTTGAACGTAATATACAAATTACTCAATCCTAATTTTTCAGCCAATTTTACACTTTTATAAGTAATTGGTTTTGAATCACATTTCAATTGACGCTTTATCGGAAGCCAATCGGCATAACAATAAAGTCCGTTGTTTTCTTCCCTGACTTCAAGTTGTTTGTTAGCGTAAATTGCACGAATAAGACTTGGTTTCTCTTCACCTTTAAAATCAAGCAACCAGCCGCTGTCTTCACATACGTTGCCTGTCGCCACCGATTTAATCTGATATTCTGTTGGTTTAAACATTATTTCTTTGAGTTTTTATGTTAAGATTTGCAAAGATAAAAAAAAGTAAAATATTATACTAATTGTTAAATATTTTTAGCGAAAAAAGCACTTAGTTTTCTGATAAAAAACATATCTTTGCAAATTAATATAATTCTATATTTTAATTTTTTATGAAGATGAAGAAAAGTCTACTTTTAGCATTAGCGTTATTATTTTCAGCAACAACATTTGCACAGAATAGTTCATTCATAATCAACGAAACTTTCGATTCTGCAGAGATGCCAGAAGGTTGGTATTGCACAGGCGAAGGTACTGATAACTTCAAGATAAACACCACCAACAACGCTGGCGGCGACCCTAACGAATTGTATTTCAAGAGCAGCCCTATAGTAACAGCAGGCATCAACCTCGTGATGGGTTCAGCAGATTTAACAGGCGTAAAAGAACTCGGACTTTCTTTCAAACATTATCTTAGCAACGACTCGCCTCTAGGCTGCACCATCGGCATCGCTACATCTTCCGACAATGGCACAACATGGAACAAAGCATGGAGCAAGACTTATGCTGACGCTTCATCATCAGGATTATACGAAATCAACGAAATTATCAGCACATCCGACATGGGCAAAACAAACGTATTGTTCAGCCTATTCTTTGAAGGCAACACTTCAAGATTCAACAAATGGTATTTCGACAACATCAGCATCTTCACTTTAAGCGACAAAGGCGCTGACTTACAATTATCAAGCATCGACGTAAACAACGTCATCAAATCTGGAGACATTGAAGTCAGTTTCACTGCAGACAATATCAGCAAAGAAGAAATAACATCTTTTGAAGCAAGTTACGAAATTGAAGGTCACGACATTGTGACAGAGACATTTAACACGACTATCGCTCCTAACCAAAAACAAAAAGTCACATTCAAGAAAAACGTCAACCTCGTACCAGGAACTCACGAAATAAAAGTCAATATCCTCAGTGTCAATGGCGAAGAAGACGCAAATGCTGACAACAACAGTTTGTCAAAAGAAATCAGAACTTTCATTAAGAGCATCACAAGAACTCTCATGATTGAACACTTCTCAAGTTCTACATGCCAACCTTGCGTTGAAGTCGACAACACAATGACTACACTCACAGAAGACAACGAAGGTAAATTCACCTACGTGAAATATCCTTGGAACTACCCTGGCATCGGCGATAAATATTACATCAAGGACTGCAGCGTAAGAGGTTCATACTATGGAGTCGACGGCGTTGGCGTTCCTTATATCATATTCGATGGTACCACAACAACCAAACAACCAAAACAAGCCAACTTCGACAACAGCTATGCAAATCCTGCATACATCAAGATAGTAGGCGGCTACGAAATCGAAGATAAAAACATCACAGTAAAAGCAACCATCACTCCTTACATCGACATCGCTGACGTTAAAGTGTTTATGACTGTCAACGAAAAGACTACAACAGGCAATAAAGGTTCTAACGGATTAACAGAATTCCATCACGTCTTAATGTGCATGCTGACAGGCAGCGAAGGTCTCGACACAAGTTTCTACGCTGGTGAAAGACAACAATATGAATTCGTTTACGACATGAGCACAACAAATGTTGAAGAAATGGATGACCTTGAAGTAGCAGTATGGATTCAAAGCTACGTCACTAAAGAAGTACACAACAGCGCGACATTGACAGAAGGTTTTAAAGAAGATAACGAAGACATCGACAATATCACAGAAGAACAAATTTCATCAGTACAAGTCTACCCTAATCCGGTTAACGACAAATTGTATATCGCCACTGAAGAGGAAGTCGAGGATGTTGTCGTTTATTCAATAACTGGCGTTATTGTTGGTCAACAGTCAACAGTCAACGGACAACAGACATTGACCATTGATTTGTCTGACTTGAAATCTGGAATTTATTTCGTTAAGATAAATACTGGAAAAGGAAATATAGTAAAACGAATTATTAAGAATTAATTAGCTATCAGCTATCAGAAATAATTGAAAATTGAAAACTGAAAACTGACAGTTAAATTAAAATATGGACAAAGACTGTTGACTGTTGTCTGTTGTCCGTTGACTTAAAAAAGAAATTTAAAAAACTTGGACAAAGACTGTTGACTGTTGTCTGTTGTCCGTTGACTTAAAAAGAAAATTATGAAAAAGACTTTACTACTTACAATTGCATTATTATTTTCAACAATAGCGTTTGCACAAACCTTTGTTGACGAGTCTTTCAACAAGTCTGAATTGCCTGACGGATGGACTACGTCTGAAGTCGGAGCGAGCAACTGGAAACTTTCGTCGACGACATATTCTGGCGGCGACACAAAAGAACTCATGCTCGCATGGAGTCCTATTTTTGAAGGAACAACACGTATCATCACAACTCCTTTTGACCTCAGCGGTATCGACGAGATGACTGTCTCTTTCAAACATTTCTTCGATAACTTCAAAGACAATGAGTTCTCTCATACGATAGGCATCGCAACATCATCAGACGAAGGCGAAACATGGAATGTAGGATGGTCACAAGCATATACAGTAACAGGAACTTATGATGTGAAAGCAAATTTCACAACACCTGATATGGGAAAAAGCAATGTGATTTTCAGTCTTTTCTACGAAGGCAGTACAAATGAAATGGACAACTGGTTCTTTGACGACCTGCTCATCTTCAGACAGTTAAATTATGACATCAGACTCATCGACATCAATATTCCTGCTATGATTGAATCTGGAGAAAGAGAAATTTCTTTCACTCTTCAAAACATCGGACAAAAATCAGTAGAGTCTTTTGATGCCAAGATAAAAGCAAGCAATTGGGAATCAGCAGAGACAGTTACTTTTGAACAAAACATAAGCAATTCTGAAATCGTTCAAGTCACATATAAAGACAAAAAATTGAATGCCATCGCCAAGAGCAAACCTTACACAGTCTCAGTGGAAATCTTGTCTGTCAACGGCAACGAAGATCAAGATAAAAGCAACAGCTTAATCAAAAAGAACATCAGCGTCGCTTTCAACAAAGCACAGAGAGTCCCTATGATAGAACATTTCTCTAGTTCCACATGCGGACCATGCGTGGCTGTCAACCAACAGATGCACACACTCACACAGAACAACGAAGGCAAGTTCACCTACACCAAATTCCCTACAGCAGGCGACCCTTACCACAATCATGAAGCATTACACAGAACACAAGAATACGGCGTCACTGGCGTGCCAAACATTTTCCTTGACGGAATGAGCAACGGCAGCAAATACCTCACACAGGAACAGTTAGACGAAAGACGCGCAGTCCCAGCTTACGCTGACATCAGAGGCGCATTCAGCATCGAAGACGATAACATCTACGTCATTGCCGACTTTATGTCTTATGTTCAATTAGACAACGTAGTGGCATTCGTCACTGTAAATGAAAAGACTACAACAAAGAACACTGGATCTAACGGTGAGACTGAATTCCATCATATCATGATGAAGATGTTAAAGTCAAAATCCGGAAATCCATTGAACATCAACGCAGGAGAATATCAAAGATTGGAATTCACACATAATATGTCGTTGACAAATGTTGAAGACATCAACGACCTTGAAGTCGCTCTTTGGTTACAAAATCCTATCACACAAGAAGTTTATAACAGCAACTTCGCTTATGCTTACACAAATCACTGCTACCCTATCCAAAATCTGACATCAAGCAAAAACGAAGACGAGAACACATTGACATGGGATGCTCCAGAAGAAGGTTCACCTATATATTATAAGGTATACATCAACGGTCAATTTGTAACAGAAAACGAGTCAAAGACATATAGTTTCAACTCTTCAGAAGAATCATTCACTGCAGAAATAATCGCTGTTTATGAAAACGGCAAGACATCAGTAGGCGTAGCGAAATCATTTGGAAAAATAGAAAACGAAGAAGACGACATAACATTAGACGCTCCTAACAGTTTAATGGCAGTCCCAGCAAGCACTTCTTCAATAAACTTATTCTGGAATCCATCAGAAAACGCAACAAGTTACAACATCTACCGCAACGACGTCATGATCAAAAACATTGACGTGACCGATTACGTCGACGAAGGTCTTGAATACAACACAGAATATTGCTACACCGTGACTGCTGTTCTTGGTGACACAGAATCAGAACATTCCAACAAAGTATGCGTCAAGACATTAGGCGAAAGCGTTGAAGAAATTGAGACATCATTACATATTTATCCAAATCCGGTTAACGACAGATTGTACATTGTCACTGAAGAGGATGTCGAGGATGTTGTCGTTTATTCAATAACTGGCGTTATTGTTGGTCAACAGTCAACAGTCAACGGACAACAGACATTGACCATTGATTTGTCGGATTTGAAGTCGGGAATTTACTTCGTTAAGATAAATACAGAAAAAGGAAATATAGTAAAACGAATTATTAAGAATTAATTAGCTATCAGTTATCAGAAATAATTGAAAATTGAAAATTGAAAACTGAAAACTGAAAACTGACAGCTAAATTAAAAATATGGACAAAGACTGTTGACTGTTGTCTGTTGTCCGTTGACTTAAAAAATAAATTTAAAAACTTGGACAAAGACTGTTGACTGTTGTCTGTTGTCCGTTGACTTTAAAAAATATGAAAAAGACCTTACTACTTACAATCGCATTATTATTATCTGTTTCGATTTTTGCTCAGAACAGAAGCACTCTTTTACAGGAATCTTTTGATGGCAAATCATTGCCTACAGGATGGGCTGTCTTTGGCGGCGGCAACAAGAACTGGAGTGTTACAGCGACAGACAGAGCAGGCGGCGCACCTAACGAACTCGACTTATACTGGGATCCAGTCTTCAAGGGCACCACACGCATTGCAACGCCAGCAATAAATCTTACAGGAATTTCATCTATAGTTATATCTTTCAAACATTACTTCGATTATTATCCATATTATAATGGCATATGCACTTTGGGCGTCGCTACATCGTCAGACAACGGCACTACATGGAACACAGGATGGAGCAAGGTTTATAACGAAATCGGACGATATGTCGTTAATGAAGTCATTGAAACTGAAGACATGGGAAAAGAAAACGTCTTGGTCTGCATCTATTTTGAAGGATCAACAAACGACATCAACTCATGGCAATTCGATGACATCTTAATCTTCAAACAAGAAGAAATCGATGCTGATATCTTAAGCATCAACACCAGCGACAAATTAGGTGCTGGCAACAACGACGTCTCTTTCACCATCAGAAACTTAGGCAAAAACGCCATCACTTCTTTCAAAGCAAAATATCAGATTGAAGGCGAAAGCAATTCTGTTGAAGAGACATTCGAAACAAATATAGAGACTTACGCATCAGAACAATTCACATTTGAGACACCATTATTTTTAAGCGTTGGAAAATATAAATTGAACGTCGAAATAACATCTGTCAACGACAGCAACGACGATTATACAACCAACAACTTAATAACCAAAGACATTGACGTAAAACTCGGAACATGCCAGAGAATTCCTATGATAGAACACTTCTCAAGTTCAACATGTTTCCCTTGCGTTTTCACAAACAAAGGCATGGACACTCTCACAGCCAATAACCCTGGCAAATATACATACGTCAAATATCCTATGAACGGTCCTGAAACCGGCGACCCTTATTACACTGCCGACTGTGGCACAAGAAGAAATTATTATAACGTCAACAACGTCCCAATGATTTTCCTTGACGGCAAGAACACAGAAGACCCTCTCCCACAAGAAAAATTAGACAGAAGCTACAACACTACATCATTCATCGACATAAGAGGAAGTTTTAGCGTTAACGAAGCTGATAATTCAATAAATGTTATTGCCGACATTTTCTCATATACCGATATGGATAACGTAATGGCTTATATATCTGTCAATGAAAAAGCTACTACTAAAAATATAGGTTCTAACGGCGAGACAGAATTCCATCACATTATGATGAAAATGTTAGGCTCGGCTAGCGGAATAAAATTAAACCTCGAAGCCGGAAAACATCAAAGTCTTGGATTCACACATGACATGACAAAAACAAACATGGAAGAACTCAACGACCTTGAAGTCGCAATCTGGATTCAAGACCCTAAGACAAAAGAGATTTACAACAGCCGCTTCGCTTACGACTACTGCGACCACGTTTATCCAGCAAAAAACTTAAGCGTCACGACAATAGAAAATTCTAAATTAAAACTCAGCTGGGACGCTCCAGAAGGCAATAAACCAGACAGTTATTATATCTACATCGACGGAAAATGCGTAGTAACAGACTTTAAAGAATTGACATTCATCGACCAAAATTATGCCTTGAACGTATATGACGGATTGACACACTATGTTGAAATAGTAGCAGTATATCCAAACAGCAGAAGATCAGTAAGCTTGATAGGCGAAATCAGCGAAGTGTTAAATATTGAAGAAACAAATGACAATCAATGCAGAGTTTATCCAAATCCGGTTAACGACAAGTTGTATATCCTCACTGAAGAGGAAGTCGAAGAAGTTGTCGTTTATTCAATGACTGGCGTTATTGTTAGTCAACAGTCAACAGTCAACGGACAACAGACTTTGACCATTGATTTGTCTGACTTAAAATCTGGAATTTACTTTGTTAAGATAAATACTGAAAAAGGAAATATAGTAAAACGAATTATTAAGAATTAATTAGCTATCGGCTATCAGCTAAAATAAAAACTTGGACAAAGACTGTTGACTGTTGTCTGTTGTCCGTTGACTTTAAAAATAAATTTAAAAAACTTGGACAAAGACTGTTGACTGTTGACTGTTGTCTGTTGTCCGTTGACTTAAAAAAATATGAAAAAGACATTACTTCTCACATTAGCGTTAATATTGTCGATGTCAATGTTTGCACAGGAAAGGGCATTTCTTTTAAGAGAGACATTCGACGCAACGACATTGCCTAGTGGCTGGCTTGTCTATGGACCTGGATCTGGCAACTGGAAAATATCAACGACCAACAAAGCAGGCGGCGACTGTAACGAACTGATGTTATATTTCGACCCTTCTTTCAACGGCACCTCACGCCTCGTGATGAAATCTGTCAACCTCAAAGACGTTGAGAATGCTGTCGTTTCTTTCAAACATTATCTCGACAACTTCTCTGGCAGCAGCAAAATAGGCATCGCCACATCATCAGATAACGGAAAGACATGGAACGAAGTATGGTCACAGACATATTCACAGACAGGATATTATGCCATAAACACCGTAGCAAGCACTCCTGACTTCGGAAAGTCAAGCGTGAAATTCTGCCTCTTCTTTGAAGGCGACTCATACAACCTTTACAGCTGGCATTTCGATGATTTCGAGATATTCGCACAAAAAAACACCGACATCAGAATACTCAGCATTGACATTCCAGACATCGCCGAAGCAGGTATGACAGAAGTGAAGTTCACCGTACAAAACATCGGTAAAGAAACAGTCAACTCATTCACTGTTGAAGCCCCAAACATTACAGACGGATACTGCGGCACTGCTTATCCTGAAACTTTCGAGACAGAACTCGCTACTTTCGAGACAAAACAATTCACATTGAAAAGCACTTTCAACCTAAATCCTGGCAATTATAATCTGCCAATAACAATCACTGACGTCAATGGCATCAGCGACGACGACGACAGCAACAACACTTTGACAAAAGACTTCGCCGTCACAATGGGTTCGACACAGCGCATACCAATGATTGAACATTTCTCAAGTTCTACTTGCAAACCATGTAAAGACGTCAACATCGCCATGAAGTCTCTCACCGACAACAACCCTGGCAAATACACATACGTCAAATATCCATTGGCATTCCCTATCCCTGGCGACCCTTATCACACTGAATACGCCAAAGTTAGAACCAAATATTACGGCGTCACCTCCGCTCCTCACCTCTTCCTTGACGGCAAAGACCAAGGTTTCGGAGCAATAAAATCACAAAGCTTCAACGAACAATACAACACTCCGGCTTACGTCAATATCAGCGGTGCCTTCGACGTCGATTATGACTCAATAAGAATCGTTGCTGACTTCATGTCGTATGTCAATATTAATAATGTAAGAGCTTACATTTCTGTCAATGAAAAAACCACGACAAAGAATGCCACGGAAAGCAATGAGACAGAGTTCCATCATATCTCCTTGACGATGCCTGACAAAGCCGAAGGGAGAATCGTCAATATCAAAGCCGGCGAATACTATCGCATGGAATGTACATTAAACATAACCGAGACCTTCATGGAAGACATCGGCGACTTGGAAGTGGCGTTATGGCTACAGAATTACGAGACAAAAGAAATCTACAACAGCCGCTTCGCCTACGATTACACAAGTCACTGCTACCCTGTACAGAATCTGGCAATCAATGTCAAAGGCAACGAGAGAAACGTAACATGGAACGCTCCTGAAAAAGGAAATCCTACAGGATATAACGTGTACGTCAACAATAAGTTAGCATTGGAAAACACAACAGAATTATCATATAACACAACATCAAACGACGATGTGTTCTTCGTGGAAGTCGTGGCTTTGTATGAAAACGGCAAGACATCAGTCGGAGTTGCAAAGAAATATGCATACGGCGACAATGTGATAGAACACAATGAGTTACAATGCAGCGTTTATCCTAATCCGGTTAACGACAAATTGTATATTAAGACTCAGACACTGACTCAGACATTGACACTGACTGTTGAGGTTTATGATATTTACGGAAGACGCCAACAGCTATCAGCTATCAGCAGTCAGCCATCAGTTATTGATGTTGAGAATTTGAAATCGGGAATTTATTTTGTTAAGATTAATACAGAAAAAGGAAATATAGTAAAACGAATTATTAAGAATTAATTAGCAATCAGCTGTCAGCTATCAGCTATCAGCAAGCACTGACTGCTGAAAACTGATCGCTGAAGGCTAAATTTAAAAACTTGGACAAAGACAGTTGACTGTTGTCTGTTGTCCGTTGACTTAAAAATAAAATTATGAAAAAGACTTTACTACTTACAATCGCATTGATGTTCACAGCGATGACATTTGCACAGAGTCACGCTTATTTGAACGAGAGTTTTGACGGTGAAAATTTCCCTGAAGGATGGAGATGTTCGGATGCCGGAAAAGAAAACTGGGTCATATCACAATCTGCCAACGCAGGCGGTGAAGCTAACGAACTGATGTTCTACTTCATGCCACCTTTGTTTAATACAACAACACGTATCATGACACCTGCATTAAACCTTAAAGATGCAAAAGAAGTTGTGGTAAGTTTCAAACACGCCCTCGACAACCAAATAAACCCTTATACAATCGGTATCGCAACATCGCTCGACACCATCAACTGGGACGTAGCATGGGAACAACAATACGAAGCATCAGGACGTTACGAAGTCTTTGAACTCATCAGCACTCCAGACCTCGGCAACGAAAATGTATATTTCTGCTTGTTCTTCACTGGTTCTTCATTCACTCTGAACGGATGGTATTTCGACGACTTCGTCATCTCTTCACAAGAAAGCCTCGACTTAGGAATGACAACTATAGACGTTCCAGAAATGAGCAACTACGGCGAACACGAAGTCTCTTTCACTGTACAAAATATCGGTTCTGCACCTATCACATCTTTTGAAGCAAAATATGCTATCGGCGATAAAGTAGTGACTGAAACATTCAATACAAATATTGAAACATTAGATTTTCAACAATTTACATTCTCAGAAAAAATTTATATCGTTCCTGGAACATATAACGTAAGCATAGAAATATTGTCTGTCAATGGCGGCAGCGACAGCAACGACAGCAATGACGCTTTAGAAAAAGACATCGCCACAGGCATGGGATACGCATCAAAGATACCTATGATAGAACACTTCTCAAGTTCAACATGTCCTCCTTGCGTCAGCGCAAACCAAATGATGCAGGTAGTAGAAAAAGACAATCCTGGCAAATACACTTACGTCAAATATCCAGTGAAATGGCCTGGCGTAGGCGACCCATACGCAACTAACGAATGTAAGACAAGAGTAGATTATTACGGAGTCAGCAACGCACCTGAATTATATCTCGACGGCGACTTACGCGAATATGAAATCGTGACACCTGAGGCACTCAACGCAGCATACGGAACACCAACATACGCCGACGTAAGAGGTGCTTTCAATGTTGAAGGCAATATCATCACTGTCACAGCCGATTTCATGTCATATATCACAATGAATAACGTAAGAGCTTATATCTCTGTCAATGAAAAGACTACAACTGAAAATGCAAGTTCTAACGGCGAAACAGAATTCCATCATATCACAATGAAGATGTTAAACGACTCTGAAGGCAACATCATCAACATCAAAGCTGGTGAATACACTCGCCTCGAGTTCTCTTACGACATGAAAAAATCTTTCATGGAAGAAATCAACGACCTCGAAGTAGCTCTTTGGTTGCAAAACTACGAGACAAAAGAAATCTACAACAGCCGCTTCGCTTACGAATACACCGACCACTGCTACCCTGTCCAAAACATGAATGCAAAAATAATCCTCGATTGCACAGGTGCTGTAGAAATCAACTGGGAAGCTCCTGAAAAAGGAAATCCTACAAAATACAATATCTACATCGACGGAGAATTGGTTGCAGAAAACAATGCTGACAATTTAATTTATCATTCAGAAGACCCTCAGCTTATTGAAAAATTAAACTCAAGAACACATATCGCTGAAGTCGTTGCTGTTTATGAAAACAACAAAACATCAGTAAGCGTTGCAAAAGTTTTCAATGGCATTTGGGAAAATGTTGAAGAAAACATAGCAACAAACAATATCAGCGTTTATCCTAACCCAGTTAACGACAGATTGTATATCGTCACTGAAGAGGAAGTCGAGGATGTTGTCGTTTATTCAATAACTGGCGTTATTGTCGGTCAACAGTCAACAGTCAACGGACAACAGACATTGACCATTGATTTGTCTGACTTGAAATCTGGAATTTATTTCGTTAAGATAAATACTGACAAGGGAAATATAGTTAAAAGAATTATTAAGAACTAATTAGCTATCAGCTGTCAGCTATCAGCAAGCACTGACCGCTGACTACTGACCGCTGACAGCTAAATTAAAAACTTGGACAAAGACTGTTGTCTGTTGTCCGTTGACTAAAAAATATGAAAAAGACATTACTTCTCACATTAGGATTGTTGTTCGCGATGTTTGTGACAGCGCAGAATAACGTATATCTCATCAATGAAGATTTCAGTGGCAGCACCATTCCTGAAGGTTGGACCAAGACTGGCAACGGCGTCAACAACTGGTATATCTCTCCGAGTTTCAGTGCGGGAGGTAAAGTCAACGAGTTGCAACTCTCATGGAGTCCGCAGTTCAACGGCATCGCACGTTTCGTCTCGCCTGCCATCGACCTTGTCGGAATAAACAGCGCGATATTGTCGCTCGACATTTACGTCTCTATGTTCGGCACTACCAACAAGGCAAAAATAGGCGTCGCGACATCATCAGACGAGGGCAAGACATGGAACAGCGTGTGGTCGGAAGAATACACTAAGACAGATAAATACAACATTCTTTGTAACATAAGCGGTCCAGATATGGGAAAAGATGACGTCTGTTTCTGTCTTTATTTTGAAGGCAACTCATACGCTATCTCCGGCATCTACTTCGACAACTTCCAAGTGTATGTCGTAGAAAGTATCGGCATTGAAGTGTCAAGCATCGACGTTCCAAAATACATCACTGAGGGAGAAAACACCATCGACTTCACTGTGAAAAACGTTGGAGAGACAGCAATAAAATCATTTGAAGCGAGATGTTTGATAAACGGAGATGAGATGTTTTCGGAATCGTTCTACACAGATATGGAATATCTCGACAGCAAACAATTCACTTTTGAAGACATGTACGACTTCAGTTTCGGCAAAGACTACGACATTGAAATAGAAGTATTCAGAATCAATGACGAAGACCTCGGCGAAAACAAAGAATTGACAAAAACCATAGGCGTGGCATTAGGAGAAACACAGAGAACTCCTATGATAGAACACTTCTCAAGTTCAACATGCGACCCTTGCGTTGCTGTCAACAACACCATGTCAGAACTCACAGACAACAACAAAGGAAAATACACTTACACCAAATACACAGTAAACGGACCTGGCAAGGGCGACCCTTATTACACTCAAGAAGTAGGAACAAAAATGTCTTACTACAACGTGCTCAGCGTCCCTCAACTACATTTCGATGGTGATTTAGTCAACAAGAATGCCATCGACGAGACATTCCAAAAACATTATGACAAGCCAGCACTCGCCAACGCAAGAGGTGCATTTAAAGTCGAAGGCAAAACCATCTATGTCACTGCCGACTTCATGACTTATTTCAATGCTAAAAACGTCAAGGCATACGTCTCTGTCAATGAGAAGACAACGACAAAAAACACTGGCACCAACGGCGAGACAGAATTCCATCATGTCATGATGAAGATGTTGAGCGGCGACCAAGGAAAAGACCTTAGCACAAATGCCGGCGAATACCAACGTCTTGAATTCTCTTACGATATGAGCAGCACTTTTATGGAAGACATCAACGACCTTGAAGTAGCATTATGGATACAAGACGGTGAAACAAAAGAAATCTACAACAGTCATTACGCTTACGAATATACAGAGCACTGCTATCCAGCAAGAAACCTCAACGTCGTGGCAAAGACTGTAAAATGGGAGGCTCCTGAGAAAGGCAATCCTGCAGGATACAACGTTTATGTAGACGGAAAATTAGTCGCTGAAAAAATATCATCATTAGAATATACTTCAGAATGGAAAAATAACAGATATGTTGAAGTAGTTGCGGTTTATGAAAACGACAAGACATCTGTCGGCATCGTAAAGCAAATCACATCTGAAGAAAACGTCAATGAAATAGAAACTAACGACATCAGCGTTTATCCAAATCCGGTTGACGACAAATTATATATCGCCACTGAAGAGGAAGTCAAGGAAGTTGTCGTCTATTCAATAACTGGCGTTATTGTTGGTCAACAGTCAACAGTCAACAGTCAACAGACATTGACCATTGATTTGTCTGACTTGAAATCTGGAATTTACTTTGTTAAGATAAATACTGAAAAAGGAAATATAGTTAAGAGAATTATTAAGCAATGAGCTATGGGCAATTGAAAATTGACTGCTGACAACTAAATTAAAAATATGGACAAAGACTGTTGACTGTTGTCTGTTGTCCGTTGACTTAAAAAAGAAAATTTAAAAAACTTGGACAAAGACTGTTGACTGTTGTCTGTTGTCCGTTGACTTAAAAAAGAAAATTATGAAAAAGACATTACTACTTACATTAGCGTTATTGTTATCGGTAACGATTTTTGCACAGAACAGAATCTCCTACATCAGCGAGCATTTCGACTCTGAAGACATTCCTGCTGGATGGACCTTTGAAGGCGACGGCACTGCCAACAACTGGTCAATATGTAAGACACACCAAGCTGGCGGTCAGCCTAACGAAATCAAGCTCTACTGGAAACCTTCTTTCGAAGGCGTCGCTCGTATGGTCACTCCTGCCATCAACCTTACCGGCGTAACAGAAATGGTTGTCTCTTTCAAGGCATTCTTAGACAACTATCAAAACGTGCCTCATAAAATGGGCGTCGCCACGACATCAGACAATGGCACCACATGGAACCTCGCTTGGGAAGATTATTACTCAAACAACAACCAAGGACAACATAGTCTCGTCAGAACAGTCAAGACTGCCGACATGGGAAAAGAAAACGTCAAGTTCTGCATCTTCTTCGAAGGAACATCAGGCAACATCAACGGCTGGTACTTTGACGACATCGACATTTATACCTTAGACGAACTTAACCTCGGTCTGTTATCTTTAGACATCCCAGAAATATCAGGAACAAAAGACAACGAAATTGCTTTCACAGTTAAAAATACAGGTAAAGAGACAATCACTTCTTTCACTGCGACTTATCAAATCGACGACAATGAGGTCGTGACACAAAACTTTGACTGTGATATGACATCTTTAACAGTGAAACAATTCTCTTTCCAACAAAAATCAGACATCACCCCTGGTTCTCATAAACTTATAGTTTCAATCTCTGATGTCAACGGCAAAGAAGACCTCAAGTCTGACAATATGCTAGAATCAGAAATCAACATCGCAATAGGAACAGCACAAAGACATCCTATGATTGAGCATTTCTCAAGTCCTACCTGCGGTCCTTGCGTGTTTGTCAATCAATCTATGGCACTCCTCACAGAAAAATATCACGGACAATACACCTACACCAAATATCCTTTCAACGGTCCATTGGAAGGCGACCCATATTACAACGACGAATGTAAAGCCAAGAAAATATACTATAATAATGTCAATGCCGTTCCTGCTGTCTTCCTCGACGGCGACTTCTACGGCAACACATTCATCACAAACCAAGACTTTGAAGACACCTATAAAACACCAGCTTACATAGAACTTAAAGGCGCATTCAACGTAAACGAAACCGACACTTCAACAATCAATGTTACTATTGACGTCTTGCCTTTTATGAATCTATATAACAAAAGATTGTTTGTCTCTGTAAATGAAAAGACAACAACAAAAAATGCGAGCTACAACGGCGAAACAGAATTCCATCATATCATGATGAAGATGTTACCTGACGTTGAAGGAACTAAACTGGATTTAAAGACCGGCGAAATGCAACATTTCGAGTTCTCTTACGACATGAGCAAGACAAATATGGAAGAATACAAAGACCTTGAAGTAGCAGTTTGGATTCAAGATTACGACAGCTTCGTAATTTACAACAGCAACTACTTATACGAATATACCGATTATCCTTATCCTGTACAAAACTTGAAACTCGCTGATAACGACAGCACATTGTTGATAACATGGGAAACTCCTGAACAAGGCAATCCTCTCGGTTACAACATTTACATCAATGACAAATTGGTGGCAGAAAATCATACAGAATTATCATATTCAGCTAAAGACGTAAATGGTCTCACTGTTGTTAAAGTCGTTGCTGTCTACGAAAACGGCAAAACATCTGCAAGCGTCATCGACAACATATTTGTTGAAATCAATACTGAGTCTATCATTGAAAACAACATTTCATTAGACATATACCCTAATCCGGTTGACGATAAATTGTATATCGTCACTGAAGAAGAAGTCGAGGAAGTTGTCGTTTATACAATAACTGGCGTTATTGTCGGTCAACAGACAACAGACAACAGTCAACAGACATTGACCATTGATTTGTCCGACTTGAAATCTGGAATTTACTTTGTTAAGATAAATACTGAAAAAGGAAATATAGTAAAACGAATTATTAAGAATTAATTAGCTATCAGTCATCAGCAGTCAGATATCAGAAACAATTGAAAATTGACTGCTGACAGCTAAATTTAAAAATATGGACAAAGACTGTTGACTGTTGTCTGTTGTCCGTTGACTTAAAAATATGAAAAAGACATTACTACTTACATTAGCGTTATTATTATCGGTAACTATTTTCGCACAGAACAGATCTGTGCTTTTAAGAGAGACTTTCGATTCAATGTCACTTCCTGAAGGATGGACAACAACCAACAACTCTGCCGACAACTGGTCGGTAGTATCGAGCAACAGAGCCGGCGGCGAAGCCAACGAATTAAAATTCAGCAACTCACCTAACGTTTCTGGTATCTCTCGTATCGTCACAACACCAGTTGACTTAACAGGTTTGGAATCTGTATCAGTGTCATTAAGACATTTCTTCGACAAGAAAACCGTATCATCGACCATCGGCATTGCTACATCATCAAACAACGGCCAGAACTGGAGCATCGCTTGGTCACAGACATATTCTGAAGGCGGTCAATACAATGTCATCAAGTCTATCAAGACTTCTGATATGGGTAAAAACAACGTCGTATTCTGCATCTATTTCCAAGGCGCATCAAACAATATCAACGGCTGGTATTTCGACGATTTAGAAATCGTGTCATTGGTAGCGACAGATGCCAAAGCACAAAGCATAGATATGAGAGACATCATTCCTGCTGGCGACAACAAAATCAGTTTCTCTGTACAAAACACAGGAACCGACGCAATTACATCTTTCGAAGCTAAGTTCAAGATGAACGGCGAGACAATCACAGAGACATTCGAAACAGAATTAGGACAATATGAGACAAAACAATTCACATTCGAGAAGACTATCAACCTCATCCCTGGCATCTACAACAGCGAAATAGAAATCACTTCTGTCAACGGAAAAGACGACCAAAACACAGTCAACAACGTAGTCCGCAAGAGCGTAAACGTCGCGATGAATAAAGTTCAGAGACTGCCTATGTTCGAACATTTCTCAAGTTCTACATGTGCATCTTGCGTTCCTTTAGAACATACAATGCAAGCCTTACGCGACAACAATCCTGGCAAATACGTTTACACAAAATACGTCATGAACTGGCCTGCTCCTGGTGACCCTTATTACACTGCTGAAGGTGGTAAAAGAAAGAATTTCTATAATGTACAAGGCGTCCCATCAATGGCTTACAATGGTATCGGTCGTGGCAGCAAAGCCGTAACTCAAGAAGAATTAGACGAAATTTATAACATCCCTTCTTTCATCGACATAAAAGGTTCTTTCAGCATTGATGGTTCCAACATCAATATCGTAGCCGATATCATGTCTTACATCGACATCGAAAACGTGAAAGTACATGTTTCCGTAAACGAAAAAATCACTACTGAAAATATAGGTGACAACGGTCTTAAAGAATTCCATCACGTCATGATGAAAATGTTCCCTGACGCTGAAGGCAGCACCACAAGTTTCAAGACAGGCGAACATCAACGTTTCGAGTTCACTCACGATATGAACCTGACATTCGTTGAAGAAATGGAAGACCTTGAAATAGCTGTATGGATTCAAGACATCGAAACTAGAGAAATCTACAACAGCAGATATTTGTATGAATACTGCGAACATCCTTATCCAGCACAAAACCTTCAAGTTACAGACGACGGCAATCTTACAATAAGCTGGGAGGCTCCTGAACAAGGCAATCCATTAGGATACAACTTATACGTAAACAACGAGTTAGTTTTAGAAAACACAACAGAATTATCTTACACTGTTGAAAATTCTGAAGCAATCTATGGCGTTGAAGTCGTGGCTTTATATGAAAACAACATCACTTCAGTAGGTCTCATGAAACAATTAATGTTTGAAGACGACGTCAAAGAGATTGAAACAAACAATAATGTCAATGTCAATATCTATCCAAATCCTGTTAGCGACAAATTATATATCGCCACTGAAGAGGAAGTCAAGGAAGTTGTCGTCTATTCAATAACTGGCGTTATTGTCGGTCAACAGTCAACAGTCAACAGTCAACAGACATTGACCATTGATTTGTCTGACTTGAAATCTGGAATTTACTTTGTGAAAATTAATACTGAAAAAGGAAATATAGTTAAAAGAATTATTAAGAATTAATTAGCCATCAGTCATCAGCTGTCAGCTATCAGAAATAATTGAAAATTGAAAACTGAAAACTGACCGCTGACAGCTAAATCAAAATATGGACAAAGACTGTTGTCTGTTGTCTGTTGTCCGTTGACTTAAAAAAGAAATTTAAAAAACTTGGACAAAGACTGTTGACTGTTGTCTGTTGTCCGTTGACTTAAAAAAATATGAAAAAGACTTTACTACTTACTATCGCATTATTATTTTCAACTACGATTTTTGCGCAGTTGATAGATGAAAAATTCGATTCTGCAGAATTGCCAGAAGGTTGGAGCGTCATCGGCGAGGCTCAGAAAAACTGGTCGATAAGCAGCACTAATATGGCTGGCGGCGACGCCAACGAAGCAAAACTCGCTTGGTATCCTCAGTTCTCTGGCGTGACACGTCTCGCAACAAAATCCGTCGACCTCACCGACATCGAAGGCGTGACATTAACGATGAAACTTTACTTCGAAAATTACAACCAAAACTATAAGGCTAAGTTCGGCGTGGCGACATCATCAGACAACGGCACCACATGGAACATCGGTTGGGAACAAGAATATAATATAGTAGGAAGATACGACATCGAAGAGAGAATCGCGACTGCCGACATGGGAAAAGAAAACGTAATGTTCTGCTTCTTCTTCGACGGAGTGTCAGAAAACTTCACACAATTCTGCTTCGACAATGTCAAAATCAAGGCACAGTCTAATTCAGAAATAAGACTTAACAGCATCAACATCTACGAAAGAATAGGCTCAGGTCCACTCAATGTCAAATTCAGCGTGCAAAATATGGGCAACTACAACATACAGTCATTCGTAGCAAGTTATGAATTAGACGGTTATGAAACAGTGACAGAGACATTCTCTACTTCAATACCTGCTTTCGGAACTGAGACTTTCACATTCTTAGACAAGAAAAACATCCTTCCTGGAACCTACAACATAAAGATAAATATCTTAAGCGTTAACGACGGCGAAGACAACCTCGACGACAATGCTCTGACAAAAGAATTCAATGTTTCACTCGCTGAAAAACAAAGAATTCCTATGATAGAACACTTCTCAAGTTCTACATGCGCACCTTGCGTCTTGATTAACTCACTTATGCATAAGCTGACAGAAGAAAACCCTGGCAAATTCACCTACACAAAATATGTAGTTAACTTCCCTGGCATGGGCGACCCTTATTACACAGCAGAAAGCGGAATAAGAAAAGAGTATTATCAAGCCTCTTCTGTCCCACGCTGCTTCCTCGACTCTGAGTTGCAGTTAAGCGGCAACGCTGCTAACCCTGTCACAAAGACAGCCTTGCTGAACAGATACAACGTGCCAGCTTTCGCTGAAATCAGAGGCGCATTCAACATCGACGAAAACAACGTCATCACAATAACAGCCGACGTCGCTTCTTATATCAACATCACTGATTTAAGAACTTTCATCTCTGTAAATGAAAAGACAACGACAGGCAACACCGTAGAATACGGTGGCAATGGAGAAAAAGAATTCCATCACGTCATGCTGAAGATGATGGACGGCGGCCACGGCATCGAGACTACAATCAAAGCTGGCGAATACAAACGCTTTGAATTCACCTATCCTATGGACTCTACTTTCATGGAAGAAGCCAACGACCTTGAAGTAGCAGTATGGGTTCAAGACCCTTTGACAAAAGAAGTCATCAACAGTCATTTCCTATACGAATACACCACACACCCTTATCCAGTGGAAAACCTTCAGATAACAGAAGGCAACAGACTTAAGATTTCATGGGAAAAACCAGAAAACGCTGAACCTCTGGGTTATAACCTTTATATTAATAATGAGTTGACATTAAGCAACACCAAAGAACTGTCGTTCAGCATCGACAAATCCGATTTCTGCATTGCTGAAGTCGTCGCCTTATATGGAAACAACACAACTTCTGTCGGCGCAGTAAGCATCTATTCTTCAGAATTCGGTGTGCCTCAAAATCTCACAGCTACAGACAACACATCAAAGATTGTCGTGTCGTGGGACGCTGTTGAAAATGCAACAAGTTACGACGTTTATCGTAACAAGAAATTCCTCGCTAACGTAGAATCAACATCATATACCGATGGTAACTTCTTGAAAGACGAAGAATTATGCTACCAAGTAAGAGCCATCTTCGGCAACAATAAATCAGCATTTACAAAAGAAGTCTGCGTCACTGCAACAGCAGATATGATTGAAGAAATTGACAGCAAAGTAGAGATATATCCAAATCCGGTTGACGACAAATTGTATATTGAGACTCAGACACTGACTCAGACACTGACTATTGAAATTTATGATGTTTATGGAAGACGTCAGCTATCAGCTGTCAGCCATCAGCCATCAGTTATTGATGTAGAGAATTTGAAGTCAGGAATTTACTTTGTTAAGATAAATACTGAAAAAGGGAATATAGTAAAACGAATTATTAAGAATTAATTAGCTATCGGCTATCAGCTAAAATAAAAACTTGGACAAAGACTGTTGTCTGTTGTCCGTTGACTTTAAAAATAAATTTAAAAAACTTGGACAAAGACTGTTGACTGTTGTCTGTTGTCCGTTGTCCGTTGACTTTAAAAATAAATTTAAAAAACTTGGACAAAGACTGTTGACTGTTGTCTGTTGTCCGTTGACTTTAAAATCATGAAAAAAACATTACTTCTCACATTAGCATTATTATTATCGGCAACGATATTTGCTCAAACCAGAGGCACATTATTGAGAGAGACATTCGACTCTGCAGAAATGCCTGAAGGCTGGAAGATAACCGGCAACAACGCACAGAACTGGTCTCTGTCGCAAACCAGTTTCTGCGGAGGCAACGCCTATGAAATGAAAATGGACTACCAGCCTATTTTCTACAACGGATTCACACGCCTCACAATGCCTACCTTTGACCTCACTGGCGTCGACAGCATAATGGTTTCTTTCAAACATTATGTCGACATCTACACCACCTACCCTTCAACAATAGGCATCGCAACTTCATCAAGCAACGGAATGAATTGGAATATATGCTATGAAGAAAGCTTCTACTTCGACGGACAACATAACATCAGCAAAGTCATCGCTAACGAAGATATGGGCAAAGAAAAAGTGATGGTTTGCATCTTCTTCAAAGGCAACTCTGCTAATATCAACGCTGTATATTTCGATGACGTAGAAGTCATGACAATAGAAGCAAACAACGCGAAACTCGTTTCCATCGACGTACATGATAATATCAATCTCGGAGATACCGACATCAACTTCTCTGTCCAAAACCTCGGCGTAGAAAAAATCACTTCTTTCGAAGCTGAATATAAGATAGGCGACAACACTTACAGCCAGACTTTCGAGACAAATATGGCAAGCAACGAGACAAAACAATTCACCTTCGACCAAGACGCATATCTCACTCCTAACAAATACGACCTCAATATCAGCATCACTTCTGTCAATGGCAAAGAAGACCAAGACATTACTAACAACACCTTGACAAAAGAAATCAATGTCGCATTGAGTTCAACACAGAGAATTCCTATGATAGAACACTTCTCAAGTGCTTCTTGCGCTCCTTGCGTATCGGTCAATAATATGATGCACAAACTTACAGAAAGCAATCCTGGAAAATACACTTACGTCAAATATCCAGCGAAATTCCCACCTGACATTTACAATACTGCAGAATGCGATGTGAGAAGCAACTATTACTTAGTCTCTGGCGTTCCTAACGTAGCATTCAACGGCGTCAACTTAGGTGCTACTTCTGTATCACAATATCAGTTAGATAACAGTTACAACGAAGCAGCTTTCGTCAATATCAAAGGTGCATTCAACATTGAAGGAAAGACTATCAATGTCACAACAGACGTGATGTCGTATGTCAATTTGAAAAACGTAAAGACATTCGTCTCTGTAAATGAAAAGACAACGACAGGTAATAAAGGAAACAACGGCGAGACAGAATTCCATCACATCATGATGAAGATGCTCGACAACGCAAACGGCAACGATACTAAAGTCGAATCAGGCAAATACCAACGTTTTGAATTCACTTACGATATGTCAAATACTCACGTCGAAGACATGAACGACCTCGAAGTAGCTGTCTGGGTTCAAAACTTAGTGTCAGGTGAAGTGTTCAACAGCAGTTTTTTATACGAATACACAGAACATCCTTATCCTGCAAGAAATCTTGAAGTGGCAGAAGTCGACAACAACTTGCAAATCACATGGGAAGCACCAGAAGGAAGCAATCCTACAGGATATAACATTTATGTCAACAACCAATTAGTTGCGAATAACACAACAGAATTGTCACATTCTGTTGTAAAAGAAGACGATTTATATATCGTTGAAGTCGTTGCTTTGTATGGCGACAAAAAATCCGTCGGCATCATAAACACTTCATTTGTAATGGAAGATGACGAAACAAACATAATTTCAAATTACGAGAACGACTTCGAGATTTATCCAAATCCGGTTAACGACAAAATCAATATCGTTACTGAAGAAATAGTCGAAGATATTGTCGTTTACACAATAACTGGTGTTATTGTTTGTCAACAGTCAACAGTCAACAGTCAACAGACATTGACCATTGATTTATCCGATTTGAAATCTGGAATTTATTTCGTTAAGATAAATACAGAAAAAGGAAATATAGTAAAACGAATTATTAAGCGATGAGCTATGGGCTATGAGCTGTGAGCAATTGTAAATTGCCCATGGCTCACTGCTCACTGCTCAAAGCAAAATCATGTATCTTATTTTTTATTTCGCACAACGCAAAACTTATCACTTTTTTTCGTAACTTTGAACCACTAATCTTTTAAAATTTTAACTTATGAAAAAATCATTACTTTTATTATTCGCACTACTAGTTTCAGCAACATTATTTGCACAAGAAAGCACACTTGACACACCTACTTCAATCTCTGCAAGAGGCGTTAACAAAGATGCCATCGAAATCGTTTGGGATCGTGTTGAAGGCGCAACAGGATACAACATCTACAGCGGCGATGAATTTCTTACAAACATTGCTGCTACAATCTGTACAATCAACGGATTAGAACCAGAAACAGAATATTGCTTCAACATATCAGCTGTCAACGAAACAACAGAATCAGCAAAGTCAGCTGACGTTTGTGCAACAACATTCTTCGTTTGCGGCACTCCACAAAATGTTAAGGCAAGTGCAATCTTAAACGACCCTAACTACGGCAAGAAATACAAAATCACTGTCAAATGGGACGTCGTTGAAGGCGCAGAATTATACGGCGTTTACGCTTCATCAAAATTCGTCACAGAACCTATCTGGGTCGGCAACGCAGAGACAAACGAACTCGTTTTAGGTCTTGACATCGACGGCGAATTCTATTTCTCAGTAAAAACAATCTGCGACGCTAACTTGGTTATCGTCTCTGACTTCTCAGAAGAAGTAGGTCTCCTCCTCAGCGAAGACAACATTCCAGATTATAACGACATCTTAGCTCCAGAAAACCTCACAGCAACAGCAAAGAGCAAATCTTCAATAGAATTGTCATGGGACGCTGTCAACAATGCAAGCAGCTACTTCGTATACTACAACGATAACGAAATAGCTAATATCACAGGAACAACATATTTAGTTGAAAACCTAGAAGCTGGCAAAGAATATTGCTACACAGTAACAGCAATGGGTTCTAGTTCAGAATCAGATCCTTCAGAAGAAGCTTGCGCTACAACAAGCGGCGAATCACTCGCTGAAAACACAAGCAGTTTCAACATCTTCCCTAACCCAGCAACTGACAACTTGTCAATTGAAGCAAACGAAGAAATAACAGAAGTAAATATCTATAACATCCTCGGCGTAAACGTTTTTAATGAACAATGTACAATGAACAATTTACAATTAGACATTAACATTTCTGACTTCAACAACGGAGTTTATTTCGTTAAAGTTAAAACAAACAATACCGAAATCGTTAAACGTTTTATTAAAAATTAATATTTAGGTGTCTGAGCTTGTCGAAAACACTTTACACATCGACAAGCTCAGTGACCATAAGTCAGATTATGGAAAATGACTGTTGTCTGTTGTCCGTTGTCTGTTGACTAAAAAAAAGAAAACATGAAAAAACTATTCTTATCCCTCGCATTGACACTCGGTATCGGTTCAATGCTTTTCGCACAATCAAACGCATATCAATTCACTGACGATGTTGTCGTGCCTCATACTTCAGTAAAGAACCAAGCTAAATCAGGAACTTGCTGGTGTTTCGCTGGCTTAGGCATGGTTGAAGCAGAAATAATGAGAAAATACAACACTGAACTCGACCTTTCTGAAATGTATCTCGTACGTTGGGCATACGCCAACAAATTCGAGAAATACGTACGCATGCAAGGAACTTGCAACTTCAGTCCTGGAGGCGAAGTGTTCGATGTTTTATACGCCATCAACGAAAACGGCATGATGCCAAATGCAGCATACGAAGGACTCGTTTTAGGCGACAAGACTCACAACCACGGTGAGTTACACACAGTCCTCGCTGAATACGGCAAAATCGTCAACAAACAACATAACGGTAAAATCAGCAAGGTTTGGGACGAGATGGTACAAGAAATCTTGAACGTTTATCTTGGTAAAGTTCCTGCAACTTTCACTTTCGAAGGAACAGAATACGACGCTAAGTCATTCGCTGAAAAATATCCTATCAACATTGAAGACTATGTTCAGATTGGCGCATTCACAAACCACGAGAACTACAAACCTTACATCATGCCAATCCAAGACAACTGGACAAACACCTTGACTTACAATATGCCACTCGATGAGTTGATGAACGAACTCGACAACGCATTGAATAATGGTTACACTGTAGGTTGGGCACAAGACGTGAGTGATAAAGGCTTCAGCCGTAACGCAGGCGTTGGCGTAGTCCTTGAATCAAATGTTGAAAAAATCAGACAATCAGACGCAAAGAAATATAAGAAGATGAGCGATGATGAAATACTCGCTTCATTATATAAATTTGAAAGCGTGATGCCAGAAGTTGAAGTCACAGAAGAGATGCACCAAGAAGCATACGAAAACGGTCAGACAACCGACGACCACAGCATGCTCATCGTTGGCATCGCCCACGACCAAAACGGCAACAAATACTATAAGGTGAAAAACTCATGGACATCCAACTACGGATACGAAGGCTACTGGTATTGTTCAGAACCATTCGTACGTCTCCACACCATGTTCTTCACTGTCAACAAAGAAGCATTATCATCAGATATTAAATCAAAATTAGAATTATAAATCATTATTAACTTAAATCAATTTAACAACTATGAACTTTAGAAAATTCTTAGCAGCAACAGCTTTAGCATTCGTTATGCCATGCTTAGCTAACGCACAAGAAGCAGAAGAAGCTCCAAAAGCAGAAGGTTGGATCTTCTCAGAAGAAGTAAAAATCCCTATCACATCAGTTAAGAACCAATACGCAGCAGGTACTTGCTGGTGCTACTCAACATTATCATTCGTTGAAGCTGAATTATTACGTATGGGCAAAGGCGAATACGACTTCTCAGAAATGTTCATCGTATGGAACACATACATGGATCGCGCTCAAGCAACAGTACGCACACACGGCGACATCTCTTTCTCACAAGGCGGTTCATTCTACGATGTTCTTTATGGCATCAAACATTACGGTTTAGTTCCAGACGCAGAATTGCCAGCAGGCGTTATGCACGGTGAAACATTATCAAACTTCTCAGAATTCTCAAGCGTTTGCGACCCATTCGTTGAAGGTATCGTTTCAAACAAAACATTACAAACAAGCCCAGACGGCACTCCACTTTGGAAAAACGCTATGGCAGGCATCTTGAACGCTTACATCGGTGAACGTCCAGAAACATTCGTTTACAATGGTAAAGAATATACTCCAAAATCATTCGCAGAATCAACAGGTTTCAACCCAGATGACTATGTAAACTTAGCATCATTCTCACACCACCCATTCTACGAAAAATTCATCATCGAAGTACAAGACAACTGGAGATGGGGTACAGCTTACAACCTCCCAATCGACGAATTCATGGAAGTCATGAACAACGCTATTGACAATGGTTACACAATCGCTTGGGGTTCAGACGTAAGTGAAAAAGGCTGGTTAAGAGGCGAAAACGCAGGTATCGCTGTTCTTCCTGACCTTGAAGCCACATCAGGCAGCAACGATTCAGGTACCGACATGGCACGTTGGATCGGTATGAGCGCAGCTGACAGAGCAAAAGAAGCTCTTTCACAACCAACACCACAACGTCACGTTTCACAAGAAGATCGTCAACTTGCTTACGACAACTACGAAACAACAGACGACCACGGCATGATCATCTACGGTAAAGCAAAAGACCAACTCGGCAACAACTACTTCATCGTAAAGAACTCATGGGGCAACTATGGTAAATACGAAGGTTCTTTATACGCATCAGAAGCTTTCGTACGTTACAAAACTATGAACATCGTTGTTCACAAAGACGCTCTTCCAAAACACATCAAGAAAGCTTTAGGCATCAAATAATATTGAATGCATTAAATAAAAAAAAGCGGTCGAATGACCGCTTTTTTTATTTCTTCATCATCTCAAATCCTTTTCCATAAACACCCATAACGGTATTGACAGAAACGAATGCCGCAGGGTCTATTTGCTTGACGATTCTGATGACACGCTGCGACTCTATCTTACGCACAACAACCATCACGATTTCAGATTCTTTCTTTGAATACCATCCTGTGCCCTTTATCATCGTCACGCCACGGTGAATCTCCTCTCCTACCATATCAGCAATCTCATGAGGCTTTGACGTAAAGATAAACATCTGCACCGACTGCTTGCTGCCGTTCATAGTCAAGTCGACAGTGTAGCTTGTAACCATAAGACCGACATAACTGTAAATCAAAAGTTCTAAATCTTTGTAAACAAAATATGAACATGTGATAACCGCCACATTAATAAATAAGGAGAGGCGACCTATTGTCACGTTGCGATATTTGTTTATCATAACAGCGATGACATCAGTTCCGCCAGTACTGCTACCTTCAAGGAAAATGATGCCGCAAGCAACGCCATTCAATGCCGAACCCAGCAAAGCAGCAAGGAACCTATGCTCCACCCCACTCAATGGGATAGATCCGTAATGCTCTTTTATGATGTCAATAAAATACTCTTGCATCACATAGAACACAACAGAAGTGACAACGACAGAATAAATCGTGCTGATTGCGAACCTTCTTCCCAACGACTTAAATGATATTGCAATAAGAATAGCATTGAACACGAAAATCATGACACCTGTAGGAATGCCCGTCAACCAATAAATTATAGTGGAAAGACCAGTGACACCGCCACCAAGCATCTGATTAGGAATGAGGAAAACACACCATCCAATCGCCGATAAAATAATAGCCAGAGTAATAACAATATGACTCTTTATTTCATACCAAATGTCTATTTTACTTTTCATAAATTATAATTTTAATTTCATTTTGCAAAGTTATAAAAATGATTTCGTTTAATAATATTTTTCTTGTCTATTTAGGAGATTTTTCCTACCTTTGTTGATAATTATTTATCAAATATTTAAACCTATGAAGTTAAGATTTTGTTTAATCATCGGTTTGTTATTATTAACCAGCTCTTATCTCAAAGCAGACGAGTTGATTAGCATTTATCTAAAAAATACAAACCCATCTCCTGTCAGAATTGACGTCTCTAACATTTCAACAATCAAATTTAAAACAACTAAGATTGTCGTCAACAACATCGACAACACTTCCAGTGATTTCTATTTCTCTGACATCGTGAAAATCACATTCAATGAAGAAGGCACTGCAATAATAGAAAACGCAGAAACTTCAAAAACCAACGTTTATCCTAACCCTGTTAAAGACAACTTGACACTGACAAATGCAGGCAACTTGTTGGGCTGCGACATCTGCATCTACTCCACAACAGGACAACTCGTCGCAAAACATTCTCAATGGAACGGAGAATCAATCGACGTGTCACACCTCACCCCTGGCGTTTATTTCGTTAACACTAATTCAACAACTTTAAAATTCGTCAAACAATGAAAAAGTTTTTACTAGCTATAACTATAATATTGACAAGCATTGGGTTAAATGCTCAAAGTCAACAATGCAACAGACTTTTTCTTCATGCAAAAGGAGAAAACGCTATCATTTATAATATGAATAGAGTCGACAGTTTGAGCTTTGGCGGATTAGGTTTCCCAAACTGTATGACAATACACAACAGCAACGGCGTGTTAGACAGATTCGACATTGATGAACTCGACAGCATAACATTCAAAAACATTGAAGGAAGAGTCGCTGCAGACATCAACATACTTGAACACGACAACACTTCCGTGAAATTTGACATCACACGCACTGCTTCTTGCGAAGGATTCAAACTGATGATGATGGATTACAGTTCAATAGCATCATTAGGAACTGAAGACCTATTATATTATCTTGAAAGCAATGCTGGACAAACATACTACCAAGACTTTGAAGGCGTAGAAATCAAAGACTTAGCACTTTTGCCAAATACAGAATACGCCGTCGTTACAGTCGGCATCGACAAATACGGATTGTTATGCGACATTGTAAAGGCAAGATTCGCAACAGCTGATGAAAATTTAGTCGGCGACCCTAAAGTCACAGTTGAAGTAACACAAAACGAATTGAACGGCGACAAGAAATGCGACTTCACACTCAGCTTCACTCCAAATTCAGCGACTTCAAAATATAGCATTTTCGTAGCAGAAGCTGGCGTCACTGAATACCAATACATCATGTTCAGATACATGGAAGGCTGGGAAAACCTCGGCGACATGGTTGAAGGATGGGGTCTTGAATTCGATAAAAAAGGCTCTTACCAATTCACCAACGAAACACCTGGCGCATTATATGAAGTCTACATCCAAGCATCTGACGTCAACGGCGCAAGAGCTCCATACGAAGTATTCACATTCAGAACACAAGGTTTAGGCGGCGAAGGCGTTGCTGAAGTCGACATCAAACTCGGCGAATATGTCATGGCAGAATGGATGAACCAAGAAACATTTGAATGGGAATTGATGCCATCACAATTCTTCACTTTCACACCTAACGACCAAACAAACGCCTACAGATTCGATGTTATGCTGGAAGAAACTTACCTCAGCGACATTGACGGACATCAAGAAGAATTATGCAGCGACCCATTCATGCCAACAGACGGATGGTTCCAATACGAGACATTAACAACAGACTATCAAATCAATCCAGGTTTGAAATGCGTCGCTATCGCATCTGCAAAGAACAGTCTCGGCGAATGGGGACCTGTAACAGAATTATATTTCACAACACCTGACAAAGTTCCAGGTGAAGAAGAGAACACCACCGTTGAATTGAAAGTCGATAAAAGCACTATCCTCGCTAACGGCAAAGACGTGGCTACATTTACTGTGAAAGTAAACGGAAAGACAATGGAAAGCGGATATCTTTTATTCGAAGACGGCGTCTTGTATAATGACAACAAATTCCACACAACAGAACCAGGCACATTCTCTTTCATCGCCAAATACAACGGCGTTGAGTCAAATGAAGTAAAGGTAGAAGCTGTTTCTGACACTCCGGAAACCACAGGAATACAATTCATTGCTGACAAGACAACCATCAAGAACAACGGCACTGACAAAGTCACATTCAAAGTATTAGTCAATGGCGTTGACGCTACAAGCGAAGCAACGATATTCAACGTCACAGGCAACAAGAATTTAGATGGAAACACATTCTCATCAACAGAAGTCGGCACTTATGTATTTAACGCGACATACAACGACATCAAATCAGACGATATCACCATCACTGTAAAAACAGCTAAGGTTTATGCTCCAGGCGACTTCTACGAAGAAGACGGCGTTGAAGGCGTTGTATTCTATGTAACCGACGGCGGAACAAGCGGATATATCATGTCACTTGACCAAGCCGACCTTCAATGGTCTAAAGAAAACGTTTGGGCAAACTGCGTATCAGTACGCGGAGAATGGAACACAGAAGATATGCTCAAGTTAGGCGCAGACAAATATCCAGCAGCTAAATGGTGCGCTGACCACGGCGATGGTTGGTTTATGCCTTCATCTAAAGAATTACAATGGATGTGGGACGCCGTAAGCAATGGAACACACAAATTTGACGATGAATTTGTTAAATTATACAACGACAAATTGGAAGACCCAATCCTCGAAGATTATTATTGGTCTTCAAACGAAACCGCTGACAACTTGGCTGAAGTTGTTGTATTTATGGAAAACAGCGTCGTCTGTCTCTCCCCTGAAAAACAGTCTTACTTCTACGTCCGCGCAGTACGTAAATTCTAATTGAAAATTGAAAACTGAAAACTGAAAACTGAAAATGACAATAAATAAAGGAGACAAAATTTTGTCTCCTTTTATTTATTTAAAGAATATTTTCAATTTCATCAAAACATTCTTATCGCTCTGACATAAATTCTTGTTGCGAGTTTTGAGCAGCGTTTCTTTTGGCCATTATGAGCTATGCGCCAAGCCTCGCCATTGTTATATTCCGAACTTGTCCAGTACCAACCGTTAAGTTTTTTGCCGCCTGCTGCTTCAAGAGCTTCGTCGATATCGCCTTCAAGGTTAGCATACGCTACAAGATAAAACAGTTCGCCTGCAGATGGCAAATACCATTCAACACCGTTCTTGCGAGAACACTTAGCTGCAGGAGCCCTATTTTCTCCCAACTGCTGAATTATATAAGCGGTATTGCTTTTACCCAAACCAACATTTAAAATTGTCGCGACATCTTTTTCATTAGCAATAGTCACGATATCCTGGCAATAAACGAAATTCGTTTCTTCTTCCCATCTTCTCTTTTCTTGTTCCAAAGAAACTGCCAACCCATGACCATCTTCACCTACATAAAATACCACACCTTTTGTGTTATCATCAAAAGTATAAATATCACCGACTTTAGCATTTTGCTGAGCGTTTAAAGAAAATGATGCGATGAATAGTAAAAATGATAATAATTTTAATGTTTTCATGATTCTTATGGTTCAAATTTCAATGATACAAATGTATATAAAAAAACTGTTGCTTTTATAATTTTGTGATATTTTATCGTAGACAAAAAGTCTAAAAACATCTTTTTATATCCTTTCTAAAGATTTTTTGCAAAACTTTTTAATTATAAATATATGATTTTCAAATAACAAAAAAAATATTTCAAAAAAATTCAAAAGCACTTGCACTGAATGATATTTTATGTATCTTTGCACCGTTAAACAACAATGCGGAAATAGCTCAGTTGGTAGAGCACGACCTTGCCAAGGTCGGGGTCGCGAGTTCGAGTCTCGTTTTCCGCTCAAATCCCGATACAAGTCGGGACTTTTTGTAAAGATAGGATCAGTGCCTGAGTGGCGGAATAGGTAGACGCGCCGGACTTAAAATCCTGTGCCCATTTCGGGCGTGCCGGTTCGATTCCGGCCTCAGGTACAAAAAACTACTTTACGACGTTCTAACAAATAATGCGGAAATAGCTCAGTTGGTAGAGCACGACCTTGCCAAGGTCGGGGTCGCGAGTTCGAGTCTCGTTTTCCGCTCAGAGTCCCGATGAAAGTCGGGACTTTTTTTATGTCCATTAACGAAATTGGTTCCCACAGAGTACACGAATCTACACTAATCGGCACAAATGTTTCTCCACGGATCTCGAGTATATACGCGGATTTTTTTATTTCGCAAAGATTTTTGGTCAATCAGAAAAGAGACTCTCGCAGAGACGCAGAGGAACGCAGAGATAATTTCTAAGCCTCCACGAATCTCGAGTATCTACACGGAATTTAATTCATTACTAATTAGACTGATAGCTGACAGCTAATTTTCAACTTTCAATTCACCATCACACTTTACTCAGCAATTTCTTAATCTCGTTCAACTTCATCAAAGCCTCGACAGGAGTTAGTGTGTCGATATTGGTATTCAATATATCTTCTTTAATCTGCAACAACAAAGGATCGTCAAGTTGTATAAAACTGAGTTGCATATTATCGCAGATGTTCTTTGTCTCTTTCACCGCGTCGTTCAAGTTCTCGTGCGAATGCGACTTCTCCAGCATAGCGAGCAAGGCATCTGCTCTGTCGATGACCTTACGAGGCATTCCTGCCATCGCAGCGACGTGAATACCGAAACTATGCGCACTGCCGCCTTTCTTCAGTTTTCTCAAGAATATAACCTTGTCGTTCATCTCCTTCACACTGACGTGATAATTTTTTATCCTCTTGAAAGAATTCTCCATCTCAATGAGTTCGTGATAGTGCGTCGCAAACAACACCTTCGCCTTGCATTGAGGATGCTCGTGGAGATATTCCGTTATCGCCCAAGCGATGCTGATGCCGTCGTAAGTACTTGTTCCTCTACCTATTTCATCAAGGAGGACCAAGCTACGATTAGAGATATTATTCAAGATACTTGCCGTCTCGTTCATCTCGACCATAAAAGTAGACTCACCGGAAGAGATATTATCGCTCGCTCCCACCCTAGTGAAAACCTTATCGACGAGACCTATGCGAGCTGCAGCAGCCGGGACGAAGCAGCCGATCTGTGCGAGAAGCACTATCAGCGCAGTCTGTCTCAACAGCGCCGACTTACCCGACATATTAGGTCCAGTGATGATGATAATCTGCTGTTTTTCTCTGTCGAGATAAACGTCGTTGGAAATATATTGCTCGCCCACAGGCATCATCTGCTCGATGACTGGATGGCGACCTTCTTTAATATCAATGACATAAGAATCGTCAATCGTTGGTTTGACGTAATTATTCTTCAGTGCGACACTTGCGAAGCTAACAAGACAATCTATCTTCGACACCAAAGAAGCATCGAGTTGAATCGGTGCGACAAACTCGCCACAAGCATTTACCAATTCAAAATAAAGTCGCTCTTCAATGGCGTGAATCTTTTCGTCAGCACCTAAAATCTTCTGTTCATATTCCTTAAGTTCTTCGGTGATATAACGTTCCGCATTCGCCAAAGTCTGCTTGCGAATCCACTCAGCAGGCACCTTATCCTTATGAAGATTAGTCACTTCAAGATAATAACCGAAAACATTATTATATCCGACTTTCAAAGAAGAAATTCCCGTTGCAGCACTTTCTCTCTTCTGCATATCGGTAAGATAATCCTTGCCCGAACGCGACAGTTTACGCAAGTTATCTAATTCTTCGTCAACACCTTCATTAATATAGTTGCCTTTCGACAACAATGCTGGCGACTCAGGATTAAGCACCTTCTTTATCCTTTGACGGATGGTGTCGCACACGTTAAGTTGCTCGGCATACAATTGAAGGCAAGGACTTTCACTCTCTTTGCAAAGATTTTTTAACAATTCAATCTGGTCGAGGGCGCGAGCCACCTGCAGCAACTCTCTCGGATTGACACGCAACAAAGAGACCTTTGAGATAAGACGTTCCAAGTCACCGATTTGACGTATCGCATCTTGGAAAGTAAATATTAACTCGCTGTTATTCACGAAGAAATCGACCATATCATAACGCGATGTTATCTGTTCCTTATTTTTCAAAGGAAGAGAAAGCCAGCGGCGCATCAAGCGGCTGCCCATCGGCGAAGTCGTCTTGTCAATCACGTCGATGAGAGTCTTCGCGCCAGCATTAGACGAATGCAAGAGTTCCAGATTTCTTATCGTGAACTTATCAAGCCACACGAACTGACCTTGGTCGATGCGAGAAAGAGAACTTATATATGAAATTTTATCATGTTGTGTCTCATGAAGATAATGAATTGCAGCACCAGCAGCGACGATTCCTTTAGGAAAGTCATCAACGCCAAAGCCTTTCAGAGAATTAGTGTTGAAATGACGAGTCAGGATATCGTTGGCATAATCGTCGGTGAACACCCAGTCGTCGAAGACCGTGAGATAATATTTATCACTGAAATTCTCAATGAACGACTTACGTTTGTTTCTTTGGCAAAGCACTTCCGAAGGATTGAAACTCTGAAGCAGTTTGTCGATATATTCATTATTACCTTGAGTGAGATAAAACTCACCTGTCGACACGTCGAGGAAGGCGATTCCCGACTCTTTTTCTTCGAGATGAATCGAAGCGAGGAAGTTATTTTCTTTTTGGACGAGGACGTTGTCGTCGTATGTCACGCCTGGCGTCACGAGTTCAGTGATGCCACGTTTCACTATTTTCTTTGTCAGCTTCGGATCTTCAAGTTGTTCGCAGACAGCCACTTTCTGACCGGCTTTAACGAGTTTCGGGAGATAAGTATCAAGGGCGTGATGCGGGAATCCGGCGAGCTCTGTGGCAGTGGCAGCCGACTTGCCACGTTTCGTCAAAACGATGCCGAGTATCTCAGAAGTTTTTATGGCATCTTCGCCGAAAGTCTCATAAAAATCGCCCACTCTGAACAGCAATAAAGCTTCAGGATATTTAGCCTTAAAAGAATAATACTGTTTCATCAAAGGGGTTTCAAGTTCTTGATTTTCTTTGTCTGTCTTTGCCATAAAACCTTCTGTTAATTTTTATTTTCTTAATCTACAAAGATAAATATTTTTATTGTCGTTTTCTTTTCGATAAAACATTATTTTTGCAACAAAATAAAACACGATGCGTAAATTGACAATGCCAGAGTTAAACAGATTGAGTTTAACTGAATATCAAGAAGTTGAGAAATTAGATGTAATTATTGTATTGGACAATGTCCGTTCATTAAGCAATATCGGTTCATTTTTCCGCACTGCCGACGCCTTCAGAATCGGCGAGATTTTCCTTTGCGGCATAACGGCATGTCCTCCACATCGTGAGATACACAAGACTGCGTTAGGTGCAGAAGAAAGTGTCAAATGGAGATATTTTGAAACAACAGAAGACGCTTGTAAATATCTGAAAGACAACAATTATAAAATCAATGCCGTCGAACAAATCGAAGGCAGCGTGATGCTTAACGATTTCATTCCTGAAAACAAAAGCGCATACATCTTCGGCAACGAAGTCGATGGCGTTGACGACGACATCTTGCAATATTGCGACGCAGCAGTCGAGATTCCGCAGGAAGGAACGAAACACTCTCTCAACGTGTCAATCAGCGGTGGCATCGTGATGTATCACCTCTTCAATTCACTTTGGAAGAAATAATTTTGAACTAAGAACTCTGACTGCTGACTGCTGACTGCTGATAGCTAACAGCTGACCAATAAAAAATTTCATTCCTTTGAACCAAGGTCTTTCATCTTTGTTTTTTGGTAAATCATTAAAAACAACAAAAGATGAAAAACTTCAATTCTCTATTCAAGACGTTACTTGTCGTCATTATTATGATGACACCTATGGTTTTTCAAGCCAAGAACCACGACGTAAAAAACATGGCGAAACACATTAATAAAGTGTACATTTCCGCTTCGCCAGATATTTTAGAAAACAAAGGCAACACCGTGACTGTCACGATAGAAGCCGAGTTCCCTCCACGATATTTTCATAAGAAAGCCGTGATGAACATCACTCCGATTTTGGTCTATGAAGAAGGCGAGACAGAGTTGCCATCGATGAATTTCATAGGCGAAAATGTTAGCGGCGACGGCGTTGTCGTAAGCAAGAGATATGGAGGAACTTATTCCTACACCGTCACGATACCTTACGAAGACGAGATGTACAATTCATTACTGATAGTGGAACCTCTTGTCTATAAATTCAAGGAAGTCGTACATCCTAACCATCAAAGCATCAGAGACAAAGGCGAATTCGTAGCCGCCAACAGTTTTTTAGTTGCAGAAGGCGTCATCAACACTGCTAAAAAAGTAGACAAAAGTTTGTTGCATACAGCATACGCTGAACCTTCGATGAGTCAGAAAACCATCACCGACGACGGCGACATTTTCTTCATGGTAAATTCCGACAACATCAACTGGAGCGTCCCTTTGAACAAAAGCACGCAAAACAAATCTGCGGTCAAAGACTTAACTGCACATATATTAAAAGGTTGGAAAATACAAAACATAGAAATCGTCGGATGGGCATCACCAGAAGGATCGATAAAATACAACACGAAATTGTCGCAGAACAGAGCTAAGACAACAGAAGATTTCTTAAAGAAAAGATTAGCTTCACTCTCATCACAAAAGGAAACCAACGTAAGTTATAAAAACGTCAAAGATGTAAAATTCGTCACCAACGGAAACGGACCAGACTGGGACGGACTTATGACTGCCATTGAAAAATCATCCATCAAAGATAAAGACGCCATCATCAAAACATTGAAGTCGCAGACCCCAGAACAGAGAGTCGCGCAATTAAGCAAATACATCAAGCAATATCCAGAATTAGAAAAAAGCATTTTGCCATCATTGCGACGCAGCATCGTGAAAGTCAACACCATTGAACCAACGATGAGCGACGAACAAATCACCAAGATGTGCACCAGCGATCCTAAGTCGTTGACTTGCGACCAGATGATGTACGCCGCCACATTAGTCAAAGAATTAAACAACAAAGAAAAGATATACATCACTGCTATTGAGACATATCCGAACAACGCAGAACCATATTGCAACGCCGGCGTCGTCGCCATAAAAAAAGGCAATATTAGACATGCGAAACAACTCACCAATCAGGCAATTGAAATTGACGATTTATTGGCAGAAGCCTACAACAATTTAGGCATTATCGCTATCTTTGAAAACAATTATAAAACAGCCGCCGACATGTTTGAAATCGCCAAGGAATTAGGTTTGAATACAGACTACAACGACGGTGTCGTCCACATCCACAAAGGCAACTACGACAAAGCAATTAAGTTGATGAAAAAAGGCAATCCTAACTGCGACTACAACGTAGCCTTAGCACAGACTTTGGACCAAAAATACACCATCGCAGAAGAAACAATAAAATGTTTGGAAGAAAACGGACAAACTCTTTATTTACAAGCAATTATTGCATCAAGAACCAATGATATGGAAAAGAGTTTGAAGCACCTCAGCAAGGCCATCAGAAAAGATTCCAAACTCAAAAAAATGGCAAAAGAAGACATGGAATTTGCATATTTACACGACAATCCAGAGTTCATTGCATTGACCGAATAATTCACCCAAAACTCATTGAGCCGCTATGTGCGGCTTTTTTTTATTTTTTTTTATATATTTTTTGTAAAGATTATCAGAATTTTTTATTACATTTGCGTGTTATTTATAAATTATTCCTTACAAAGATTTTATTATGAAATTAACCGTCAGACAAATAATCGTTTTCATTCTGTTAATCAGTCCATTAACATTTTGGGGACAAGGAAAAAATTCATACGGAAATAAAAATAACAGCAAACCAGTTTTTACATCAAGAGAACTTTCTAGGGACGTATTGAGTTCCAGCAACTATCTTTATGTTGTTGGCGGCCTTGGAACGAACCTTTTGCATGGTGAAAATGGCATATTCTCAATACCAGGATTAGGATGCCAAGTTGGTATTGGATACCAAGCGCTTGATTTCATCGGCATTGAAGGAAAATTAGGTTGTGCCATGTTAAGTGCAGGAAATTTTGAAGGCATAGAAACACAATACACCAGCATTCTTGAAGCGAACATCAACCTCATGATAAACTTGACCAACCTCATTGGCGGCAATCGTGGTTCCAGAAAATACGAATGGATACTTCATGCTGGTTACGGACAAACACAAAGCAGATGTCGTGCGATTTACGAAAATGGCGACATGAAATCATTCGGTTATCCAGACCATCCAGAATACAACAACACTATCGCTGATGGCAAAGTTGATGGAATGTGGACTCCTACTGGAGGCGGCATCAACGGCAGAATCGTAGCAAGAACATACCCAGTCGGTGTTATCCTCAGCTACAAACTCACAGAACGTTTCAAATTAAACTTCGACTTGACAACAACATACGTTGACTCCGATCGTTTTGACGCTGTCCCTGCAGGATATCACTACGATTTATACACACAGTTTGACGTACGTGTACAATACAGACTCAAGTTACGTCAGCAATCAGACTCACCATGTGACAATATGTTTGGCGAATATAGAAATCGTAGAAACAGATAATAAACTTAGGAATAACAAACATTAACAAAAAAAATAACAAAAAGAATTATGAACAAGTGGAATTTCTCAAAGATCATGTTACTTTTGGCATTCGTTGTCATTTCATTGTCAACATATGCTCAAGACAGTAACGATGAAGTTGTTACAACAGAAACAGTCGCTGAAACACAAGCTGACTTTTTGAGGTACATCTACATTAGCGGGGATTTTGGTTTAGGACTTTTGGATGGAGAAAACACATCTCTCAAATTGGGTTACAACGGTCACTTAGGACTAGGTTATCAATTTGACCCATATGTCGGATTGAAATTTAACCTCGGTTATGGTAGTTTAAACGGTGGTTTTGAAAATATCACTATTGACAAGTTAAATTACCTTGAAACAAACATCAATTTAACATTTGACTTGGTAAACATCATCTTCGGATACAAACCAGACAGAAGATTAAGCGTGATGCCACATATCGGTGTCGGTCAAATCCAATACAGACTCAACGCCATCAACAATGACGGCAGCGTATTCGCACAAGTAGGATACGAAAAAGGAGAAGACCTCACAAGCGGCAACGGTTTGCAAAACAGAAAAGTTGTTGCCACATTACCTCTCGGTATTGAATTAGACTTCGCTATAACAGAAAGATGGAAACTTTCTTTGGATTTCATCGCTAACTACGCAGATAGCGACCTTATTGAATACATCAATGGCGACTATAACAACGATTGGTTCTACACATTCAACTTAGGAGCCAACTACAAGTTCAACTTGAGCGAAAAATATCAAAAAGCTAACCTTATCAAAGTTAACCCACCAGCTTGCAGCAAATATTGGTACATGGCAGTTGACGGCGGAGCTTCATTCTTGTTCGGAGACAACAAGGCTAACTTCAGCTCTATGAAAAGCAATATTAATATAGGTGTAGGTTACAACTTCGGCGACTACTACAGAATCTACGGAAGAATCGGCAAAGGTAGCATCACTGGTCAACGTCCTGGTGAATGGGCTGTTTTGGAAAGCAATTACCTCCAAGCATCTATTAACTTCGCTGCTGATATCGTCGGATTAATCGCTAAGACAACTGACAACAAAATAGAATTATACCCACACATCGGTGTCGGTCACTTACAATACAGATCTACAACTGCTTTCTACAATAGCGAATGGGGTAGCGGAATAAAACAAATCGGTTACAACAACGATGAAACTAACAACACCAAAGGCAACGGTTTGAAATGCAGAGAAACATCTTTAACATTACCAGTAGGTATTGAATTGGCATACAACGTTACAGAAAGAACAGACTTATATGCAGATGCTACTACATACTTCACACAAAGCGACTTATTAGATTGCATCAGATCAGGAAAGAGAAACGATGCTATTTCAACATTCAACATCGGTTTACGTTACAAATTCAACAGAGCATGCTTCGAAGCTGAAGACGAATGCTGCATAACACCTGATGAAGTTAGAGAAGCTATCCAAGAAGCTCTTGAACAACAAAAAGCAGAACAAGAAGAAAACAAACCTTCTTGCATAACACCTGAAGAACTCAAACAAGCTATCAAAGACGCTATTGAAGAGTATGAAGCAAATCAACCTAAATGCGACGACTCATTCAAAGATTTGAGCAAAGCTACAGTTATCAACAATAACTTCAGCGACATTTCATTCCCTATGGGCGCAGCAGAAAAGGTCAAGACTCAAACAAATGTCTATGCTATCAGCAACGCTTCAAATCAAGTAAACGACGGTTCAGCTGTTAACAGAGTTATCATCGAAGGTTATGCTTCTCCAGAAGGCAACAAAGAATATAACGAACGTCTCGCTCGCGAACGCGCTGAACAAGCAGCTAAGATCATCCAAGATGAACTCGGCGAAATCGACGCAGAACGTATTGAAATAACAACTAAAGGTGCTGACTGGGAAGGTCTCTACGCTTCTTTGGCAAACTCAGACATCGAAGATAAAGACAGCATCATCGAACAACTTAAAAACTCAGAAAACCCAGAAGCAACATTACAAGAGATATTCAAATCTCACCCACAAGTAAAAGAATTGTTGCCTCAATTACGTCGTGCTAGCGTCGTTATCACAACAGTAAAATAAGAGAATTTATTCCACATAGAAAAAGCTCAGAATATTCTGAGCTTTTTTTATTTCTTAGTATTGGAAATATTTGGACGCAATGAATCTTGGACGCGATGAATCGCGTCCGTACAAATTAATTGTAAATCAAAACTTCGGAAACATCTTCACATTCTTCCAAAAGAATCTCATTTGTCTTCCTAAACAAAGGATGTTCAAACTTTGGAGCGATATCGCATAATGGCAATAAAGTGAAGCGACGCTGATGCAAACGCGGATGAGGCAATATCAAGTCGGCGTCATTGACAATCATATCGCCATAATAAAGAATATCCAAATCCATCGGACGTGAAGAATAACCCTTCTTATTCTCATCCCTTTGTCTTCCTAAAACCGCCTCTATCGACAGCAATTCCTTCAACAAAAGGTGAGGTTCAAGACTCGTTTCAATCATAACAACTTGATTTAAAAAGTTATTCTCAGCAACGAATCCCCAAGGTTCTGTCTCATATATTTTAGAACAAAGCAACACTTTGCCACAACTCTCCCCTATCATATCTATTGCCGTTTTCAACAATGATTCACGTTCACCTAAATTTGAACCTAAAAGAATAAAAGAATGTGCTATCATATTAACTTTTGTTTTGTGCAAAATTAAAAAAAATTGTATCTTTGAACTCTAATTATATTTTTTATGAAATCATTTTTTAAGACATTTCTAGCATCATTTCTCGGATCTGCATTGTTGCTGGTCGTGCTTTTCTTTGTAGTTATAACAAGTATCGTTTCTTCCATCATATCATCATCGGAAACAGCTGTGGATGTCAAGCCTCAAAGCATCTTGTATATGACTCTTGACTATGAAATTCCTGAACGCAGCAACTCCAACGACTTGGGATTTACATTCACAGGATCCAGTTTCAAAGCAAGCGACAATGCAGGTATGAACGACATCGTAAATAACATCAAAGCAGCAGCGACAGACCCAAACATTTCTGGAATATTCTTGGAACTCTCTACAATAGGAACATCATCGGCTAATATAGAAGAAATCAGAAACGCACTGAACGAATTCAAGAAGTCAGAAAAATTCATCGTCAGTTACGCAGAAACCTATAGTCAAAGTGCATATTACCTTGCAAGCGTCGCTGATGAAATCTATATGTTCCCTGACGGAATACTTGACATACACGGCATGGCATCTCAAAATATGTTCTACAAACACCTCTTCGAAAAACTCGACATTGAGATGCAGATTATCAGACCTGCCAACAACAAATTCAAAAGCGCGGTAGAACCTTATTTCCTTGATAAGATGAGCGATGCCAATCGCGAACAAAATGAAGTTCTGCTCAATTCTATTTGGAATAAAATATGTAACGACATAAGCGTTTCTCGCGGCATAGACGTCAACACCATCAATGATTTAGCAGATAATTTAACACTGATGTTTGAACCAGAAACAGCGTTGGAAAAGAAATTCATCGACGGACTTATGTACAGAGACGAACTCATTGCCAAGTTGAAACAGAACTTAAATCTTGAAGACAGCGAGAAATTGAATCTTATCAAGAACACCCAGTACGCAAAAGTTCGTCCTGAGTTATATAATGGAGAAGACAAAATAGGCATTGTGTATGCTGAAGGTCAAATCATTGACGGCGAAGGCGACGACACTACTATCGGAGGCGAAAGTTTGTCGAAAGCCATCAGAGCTGCCAGAAACGACAAAAACGTCAAGGCTGTCGTTATGAGAGTCAACTCGCCTGGTGGCAGCGCAATGGCATCAGAAGTGATTCGCCGCGAAGTGGAACTGACAGCCAAGGAAAAACCAGTCATCGTTTCTATGGGCAACTACGCCGCATCGGGAGGTTACTGGATTTCATCAAGCGCCGACTATATCTTCGCCGACCCTAACACGCTCACTGGCTCTATCGGCGTATTCGGAACAGTGCCTAACCTCAAAGGTTTCATGAACGACAAACTCGGTTTGACATTCGACGAAGTAAAGACAAACGAAAACTCCGACTTCGGAACATTGACAAAACCATTGTCACCTTATCAATTGGAAATGATGCAAAAACACGTCACAAAGACATACGACGATTTCATCACATTAGTATCTAAAACAAGAAATCTTCGCAAGACATTCGTCGACAGCATTGCTCAAGGCAGAGTATGGAGCGGCAGCAATGCAATAGAAATAGGATTGGTAGACGAACTCGGCGGCATGGAACAAGCAATCGCTTACGCTGCAGAAAAAGCCGAACTACAATCATATTCAATCAAAGAATTCCCAAAACAAGAAGATATGTTCGAAAGTCTGTTTAACTCAGAACAGCAAGAATATTACACAAAAACAATTTTAAAGAATAAATTAGGCGATAAGGTGAAGTACCTCGAAGCTTTAGAGAGATTAAACCAAACAGAAGGCGTACAAGCTTTAATGCCACTTTATTTCTACAACTAAAGATTTTTTAAAACATGATTATGGAAAAATTTGACAGCATAAGACCTTATAACGAAAGTGAGTTTGCTGCAGCAATAGAAAGAATAACAAGTCACGAATATCTGCCTATCGTCATCAATTCTGTATTTCTCAATACTAATGCAGAAGAATATATAGAAAATATGAAAAAATATAAAACCGTAAGAGACTTCCAACACGGTTTTATGCGTGATGCCATAGAAAATATTCTTAAAAAGACTTCGACAAACTTCACCTACAGCGGCATTGAAAACGTCAGCAAAGACAGTTGCAATATGTTCGTAAGCAACCACAGAGACATCGCACTTGACGCTGCCATTTTGTGTTACGTATTTGCTCTTAATAACTTAGAATGCTTTGAAGTCGCTATCGGCAACAATTTATTACAAGGCGATTTCGTCATCGACATCGCTGGCGTCAACAAGATGTTCAAGATTATGCGTAGCAGCAATGCCAAGGATTTATACAGAGACTCCGTATTGGCTTCAGAATATATGCGTTACGTGATAAAGGAGAAGAAAGAATCAGTATGGATTGCTCAGCGTAACGGAAGAACAAAAGACGGCGACGACAAGACAGAACTCGGCGTATTGAAAATGTTCTCTTTAGGCAATGACAAACCTTTCGTGGAAAATTTCTCTGAGATAAACATAACTCCTGTCGCTATATCTTACGAATATGAACCTTGCGACTTCTATAAAACCATGGAGTTATACATATCAAAATTCCAGAAATACGTCAAGGAACCTGGCGAAGACATCAGAAGTATCATCACCGGCATCATGCAACCAAAAGGTCAGATAAATATCTCCGTGACACCAAGCATCACAAGAGAAGAACTTGAATACTGCGACCAATTTGATAAAAACGTGAAATTCACGACCCTCGCAGAAATAATGGACAAGAGAATATACAAGGCTTATAAGTTGTATAAAAACAATTATATCGCTCACGATATGCTCAACAACGCCAACACATACGAAGATTTTTATGCCACAGAAGACAAAGAAAAATTCGTTGCTTACATGAAAACCGGTTTGAGCAAACTGCCTTGCGCAAATGAAGAAAATATGAAAGAACTGGAAGAAATCTTCCTTAAGATTTATGCAAATCCGGTAGAGAATAAAAGTCTATGAGTCTATAAGTCTATGAGTCTATAAGTCTATGAGTCTATGAGTAAGTTAGTTGCTTTTATATTTTATTCTCATAGACTTATTATCTCATTGACTCATTGACTTATTGACTTATTGACTTATTGACTTATTGACTTATTGACTCATTGACTCATTGACTCATTGACTCATTGACTCATTGACTTATTGACTTTATAAACTCATCGCTTTCTCCTCCCACTGTTCCATCAGTGCTTGGAGTTTATTTTTTTTCTCTCCATAGAGATTATACCAATCGTTGTTGAGGTTTACATCTGGATGCTCATCTGGCGACGACATTATGTTGTCCATCTCAGCGATTTCATTTTCAAGAGTCTCTATTTGTTCCTCTATCTTCTTAATCTCACGTTCAATACGTTTTATCTCTCTGTCGTTCTGTTTCTTCAGTTCGTAATCCAACTTACCTTGAGAGACTGTATTTTCTGTTATCGGTTGCGACTTCTGTTTTTTGTTAAGGTCGTCGAGTTCCTTCATTTTTTTCTCTTCGAGGAAGTCGTAGATATCGCCTATATATTCTTTTATATTAGGTTTTCTAAACTCATACACCTTGTTTGTCAGTCCTTGAAGGAAGTCACGGTCGTGGGACACTATTATCAACGTGCCGTCGAACTGTAACAATGCCGACTTAAGGATGTCTTTCGACAACATATCAAGGTGGTTGGTAGGTTCGTCGAGGATGAGCAGATTTGTTGGGAACAGCAGCATCTTAGCGAGCGACAAGCGAGCTTTTTCGCCACCGGAAAGCACTTTGACTTTCTTTTCTATCGCCTCGCCGCTGAAGAGGAAAGCGCCGAGCAGCGACTTAACCTTCACGCGCATATCACCTGTTGCCACATCATCGAGGGTTTCAAACACGGTCTTCTCCGGGTCGAGCATGTCTTGCTGGTTCTGCGCATAATAACCGATCTGCACCTCATGTCCGAGTTTCACCTCGCCTTCATAATCGAGGACGCCAGCGATGATTTTCGACAATGTCGACTTGCCCTCGCCGTTACGTCCGACGAAAGCTATCTTCTCCCCTCTCGGAATCAGAAGGTTGATATTATTAAGGATATTTTTTTCTCCGTATGACTTAGATACATTATTCAGTTCGAGTGTCACCTTGCCGGAATGCGGTGCTGGCGGAAACTTGAAATGCATCGCCGACTTATCTTGGTCGTCGATTTGCACCACGTCCATCTTCTCGAGCTGTTTCACTCGCGACTGCACCTGTTTAGCCTTTGTCGCCTTATATCTGAATCTCTCGATAAACGCCTCGATTTCTTTTATCTCGCGCTGCTGATTGTCGTAGGCCGCCTTCTGAATATCAATACGTTCTTCTCTTCTTTCAATAAATTCAGAATAAGAACATTTATAATCGTAAATCTTGCCGCATGAAATCTCTATCGTCCTTATGGTGATATGATCGAGGAATGCTCTATCGTGCGACACCATAAATATGGAACCGTAATAATTCTTCAAGAAACCTTCAAGCCATTGTATTGACTCGATATCGAGGTGGTTAGTAGGTTCGTCGAGGAGAAGTAATTTAGGTTTACGAAGGAGAATCTTAGCGAGTTCGACGCGCATCTGCCAGCCATTGCTGAATTCGTTCATCTTACGATTCATGTCGTTATGGTCGAAACCGAGACCTATGAGAATCTGCTCTGCCTCACCTTCGATGGAATGTCCGCCCATAATGGCGAGACGTTCGTTGAGATGACTCATCTTCTCGCAGAGACGCTGATACGAAGCACTCTCGTAGTCTTCTCTGTTTGATAATTCATCTTGCAACTTTGCCAACTGACGTTCTATCTCATAATACTCTTCAAAAGCCGTCATCGCTTCATCAAGGACGGTTTTAGTACTATGCACGTTTTTCTCTTGTGGAAGATAACCGATAGTAACGTCGTCAGACATTATCACGTCGCCTTTATAAGGCTGTTCGAGACCGCAGAGAAGACGGATAAGCGTTGTCTTGCCCGCGCCGTTTTTTCCGACGAGACCAATCCTGTCCTTCTCACGAATCATAAAACTGATGTCGGTGAAGAGGTCCTCACCGGTAAATTGCATGCTAAGATTTTGTATTGATACCATAATGCAAAGATAAAAAAAATGTGGAGATTAACTCTCCACATTTTTTAAGTTGCTAAGTTTCTAAGATACTAAGATGCTCAGCAACTTATTTAACGACAGATACTCTTTGTGTTGTCATTCCATTGTCTGTCATGATGCGTACCATATAGATGCCTGCATCGAATCTTGACATATTGACGACTTCATTATCTGAGTTAGCGTTTTGATCATATACAACCTGACCCAATGTGTTGATAACGGTGATGCGTTGCATACCTTCAGCGCTTATGTTCAAGTCGCCGTTTGTTGGGTTAGGATAAAGTTTGATTTCGCCGACGCCATTTTCTTCTATTGCATCCACGTCAACAAGAATGTATTTATTTTCTGGTTGGAAGAATGACTTTGTAAAGTCTGATTCACATTCGATGTCGCCTTCGAAGTAAGTTGCTGTAACTTGATAATAATAAGTTCCTTTTTCAACTTCGTCGAAGTAATATCCAGCTGTTGGTTGAGCTATCACTTCCATATCGTCTAATGATGTTCCGCGGTAGACGTTATAGTGAGAGAATGTAGCATCTTCATTACGTTCACCTAATGCTCTTTCACCTCTCATGCTTTCTACGAAAGCACGAACCATAAATGTACCTGACATTTCTGTTGTTCCAATATCAGCCCAGTTTTCACCGTCTGTTGACATCCAGCGACCGTTTTTATCGCCCATGTTTTCACATATTGGAGCAACCCAGTCACCATTGGTGTTATGGAATACGACCCATAAATTAACTGAAGCGTCGACTGGTATTGGTGCTGTCAATTCGAATTCGACGTATTTCTTTGTTCCTTTAGCTGAATAAGGTTGACTATGTATCATCAATTCAGGAGCGTCATCGCCGGCATAATAGATATTGATAGTACCTTCGTGAGATACATAATCGTATAAAGCAACTTTTGTCAACAATGTTCCATTATAATATTCCAACTTTTCAGATGGGAACATGATACCCCAGTAAACTGTTGAACCTTGCAAACCCAATGCTGATTCATTGACGCCATTGTCGTAATATAACCAGTCGGTGCCGTGCAATGTGTAAGGCCATTCCATTCTTGTTCCAAATTTTCCGTCTTCATTTACTGCTGGTTCTGCGTGGAAACTGTTAGGAGCTTTACATTTTATGACGTGGTTAAGAGTAAGTGTTTGTGGGCATGACATTGCGTAATATGTCTCTTCTTCGCCGCCATAGACTACTCTCATTGAGTATTCATATTCGCCATATTCTGAGAGTATTTCAGTAAAACTATTTCCTGTAACAGGTTGTTCTGTCAACAACTTGCCATCGCGGTACAACATTGCGCCTAAAACATCGTAGTCTGTTGAGTTAGCAATGAGTTTTTCTTCCACGTAAGCGCGGATTTGCCATGTCAAGTTCAAGCCTGCTGAAACCAAGACGTCGCTCCATTTTACGCCATCTGTCGAGAACCAGCGACCGTTAGGTTCTGTTCCGCCGAAACAGCTAGAAGCCACATATTGACCTGTGAAGTTGTTAAACACGACCCATACATTTTGTTCGCCAGTGATTTCGACAGGGTTTGTCAATTCATATTCCATATACTCTTTAGAGCCTTCGCCTTTATAGTTTTGAGTATGAACCAATGTACCAGGAGCTTTATCGCCGCCTAAGTAAATCATGAATCTACCTTCGTGTGCGCTGAAGTCGAACATTGAAACCTTTGTCAATGACTGACCAGCATATTTTTGCATATCTGCTGCTGGGAACAATATGCCCCAGTAAACTGTTGCGCCGCCTTGCAATCCTAAAGCGTCAGCACTGATGCCGTTTTCGTAGTAAAGCCATTCTGCATTTTGCTTTCTTGTCTCTGCTGTTGTCAATTCAACCTTGTCGATGTTAATCCAAGATTGGTTTGTGCAGTCGTAGTGACGGAATGCGATGTAGACTTCTTGTCCTGCGTATTTGCTCAAGTCGACAGTTTTAGCATACCATGTGCCGTGTGCTGTTGTTGAGTTGTCGTCTTGAGGCAATGTTTCATTCCATACCATCTCGAAGTCGCCAACATTATAATTGCTCTTTGTTGATACAGCGATGCCATAATGTTCTGCTGCGAAGTCTTTGTTCTCAGCACTTACCATGAATCGAAGTTGTGAATTTTCCGTGATGAGATATTTTCTTGATGTTGCCAAATAGTTATCTGGATTCAATGCTTTTGTGCTGAGACTTGAATGTGACATTGCACTTGAGAAGCTTTGGTAACCGCCTTCTTCAACATATTCTGAAGAGTTTGACCATGTGTAACCGTCTTTGTCAGCATCTATTGCAATCCAGCCGTTCAATGTCTCATCTTCAAAGTCAAACATAAATTCTGTTGGTTTTTCAACGAAGTCTTTTACAGGCAATGTCCAGTAAAGTGAAATATCTTTACCATCAACTTCAACTTCAAAGTCTGTTGCTTGAACTAAGTCATCACATGGAATATAAGTCCAAGTGTATTCCAATTCACCAACTTTTGTCACATATTCTTGACCTACAACGAGATTTGTAACATCATGTTGGTAATAATTTGACCATGAAGTTCCCACAATTTCTCCATCTAACCAAATTATATAGGTTTCAGGAACAACATCGCTGTCTTCTTTCCACATTGCCCATCCTGTTGAAGAAACGAAGATATCGCCGAGAATGAAGATTTCTTCGAATGTATATTTCAATTCTGTTTCGTTCCATATTTCCATTTCAACATTATTAGGACCTGGTTTATATCCATCCAATGACATTGAATATCTGTAAGTACCTCTACGGAATGAATCTATGGTGTAAGTTCCAGTTTCGTCTAATGTGACTTCATATCTGAAAGAAGGTTCATAAACATTGTATAAAGACACTGTTGTTCCGGCAGGAGATGCGCCTTTTTCTGTTGCTACGACTATGTTCAATTTTGTGAACATATCTTTACCAACAGTGTTTGAGTAAGCTACTTCTGTTTCATATTCTGCGCCATTGCCTGCGTCATAGATTACAGAAACGCCCCATTGATAGAGACCCATTTCCATTGTGTTCCATGCAGCGTCGGTGTATGTGGTGTCTGTCAAGTTTTCAGCAACGAGTTCAGCGGCTTTGTCTTCTAAAGTATTTCTTCTGTAGACGTTATAGCCCAAGACAGTTTTCTTTTGTTCTTCTGTTCTTGTCTTTGAGATTTTATTGTTGCTGAGTTCCACTGCGTTGTTGATGAAGTCGAAGCTCCAGATGAGGTTTACATTATCATTGTCTTCTTTAGCGACTACTTCTGTAACTGGGTTGTAACCTGTTTCTGTTGTAGCGTTGATATTTACAGAGAAGCGTTCTGTTGCTGAGACAGCGAGGTAGTAAGTACCAGCAGGCACTGTATATTTTTCTGACTTAACATATCTTGAGCCGCGACCTGGAGTCAATTGTACGTTGTCGACATAAATAGCGAATGATCTTGTTCCAGCTTCGAAGTGACGCAATCCGACGACCACATTTTTACCTGCATATTCTGCGAGAGAAACTGTTATATGATTCCAGTTTGCATCCATGAATGTTGATTTCTCGATTGTTTCAAAATTGACACCGTCTAAAGAAACGACGACAGCATATTTATCATCAAGATATTCTTCTGTGGCTTTAATATCAAATTCAAGGACTGAGTTTTTGTCGATAGCATAAGAACCTTGTGTAACGATGTAGTTGTCAGGATTAAGTTTCGCTCCTCCCAATGAACCAGTATTCATTGATCTTGAAACAAGACATTTCACGCCAGTACCTGCTCCGCTTGTAATGACTTCCCAATTGAAGTTGTCACCGTCAATGTCTATTGTTCTCCAGCCATCCATTTTTCCATCGTTGAAGTCGAATGAGAATGAGTTGCCTTGTACTTCTGGCATTTCCACTTCTGGGAATTCTGGTTCTTGTTGGTCTGGATCTATTGTTGCTCCGTAGTTATTATCTACGTCAGGACCGCCTTTGCCGTTGAAGCCTTCTGGATACAAAGCCATCTTTGCGTTTGCGCCATTGACGCCGACTGCCAATGTTGTTGGTTCTGTAACAGTGAGTTTATAAACAGCGTCAGGACCGTCTTGTGTGTTGCCTGGCAAATAATAGTTGTTGTAGATTTTGTCAAAGTCAGGTGTTGACAAATAAGGATATGAAGTAACGACTTCTGCTTTTTCCCAAACGTCTGGACTTTCTGGAGCGTAAGTGACAGCCTTCATATCGACGACGCTTTCGCCGTAATTGCTTACAACAGTAAACTGACCTTTCATCTCACCTATCACATTACTGTCAGAGTTTTTAATCTTCATTGAGAATGGATTTTCTGTAGTAACGTTTATAGGAGATTCATAATTAGACAATATGAAATATTTGTTTGATGATTTTATTGACAAGATGCTTGCTGGCAATGAATCTGTTGTCATATCCACTGTGACAGGACGTGTCCAAGCGCCTGTAGGACGCATACCGAAATCTATTGGATTTGGAGAAACCACGATAGGAGTTGACACTTCACCATAAACCACATCCATCATGATATTAGCTCTGTAAGTCATTCTATTACCAGAATTAGCTGTTGTTGGAGGGACGTCAGCGATGCTTTCATTGCCGTCATTGCTGTAATAAAGTGTTGATGTATAAGTGTCTTTTGTGTAATGCCATTTCAATTTTGAGTTATATCCATAAGTCTTTTTAGCGACTACAACTACGAGATTGCCTTTACCATTATAGTAGAAAGGAACGTCTAAAGTTATCTTTTCCCATGGAGTATCACCGATAGTGACATTAGTTCCGCTATAAACCTTGATGAGTGAATGTGTTGGAATCCAGTCGATAGCTGAGCTAAAAGCAAATTTTTCTGTAACAGCCATATAGATTTCCAACTTATCCAAATTGATTGGATATGGAGTATTTTCCACTGTGCTGTGGTATGAGATGGCGTGGATTGTACACTCGCCACCGATTTCTGTTCCTGGATAGATGGTCTCATTCCATGAATAACAGTGTTGTGTATTAAATGGCGTGTTGTCAAGGTTCGACTCTGTACCGATTGTCACTTGACCACTGAAAAATTCGTCGCCATCTGCATATAATGCGATGTTGCATACGAACAATGCCAATGTTAATAATAAATGTAAAGTTTTTTTCATGATTATTATTTTAAATTAGTACTAATTATTCTTCTATCCATTCTGCGAAGGAACCTTCTGTTTCTTTAAGGAAAATCTTGACGAGTTGAATTCCTTCTGGCAGTCTTCTCTTGATTTTTTTTGAGAAATCGAGGAGCATCATCTCTGTCGTCGGCTGGAATGGCACGATGATGACTCTGTCGTAATGACGTTTCACTTCTTCAATAAAATCTTCAGTCATCTGATGATTTATGATGAAGGCATGGTCGTAGTGGTTTATAATCTCTTCATTAACAATATTCTTCAAATCGCCGAAATCCATCACCATTCCGTTTTTAGGATTGTTGTCATCCATGATTGGATTACCTTTTATGGTAACGCGCATCTCGTATGAATGACCGTGAATATTACGGCAACGACCGTCATAACCTTTCAAGGCATGAGCCGCTTCAAAATGAAAAATCTTCGTTAAATGAAACATACTTTGTAAAATCTATTTAAGCCTACAAAGATAATAAAAGACAACGGACTACAGACAACAGACAACAAGTTTTTTTCTGTAGGGACGTGATTCATCGCGTCCAAAACTAATCAGTTAGAAATTAGGGTATAAAGAATATTGTAGGGACGTGATTCATTGCGTCCAAAAGATTGCTGACAGTTCCTAAAAAAGTCCCCAGAAACCTTTTGCAAATATCACGAAAGCTGATACCAAATTAACAAGACTGTTAAAAGTGAGTTTCATTTTGGAGAATGGCGTCAGCATTGCAATCATCGCCCAGATGAAGGCTGCTGCCATTAATAAATAAGGTGTCAGATTTTGGAATGGCATATAAAAGTCTGCCATGAGTCCGGCGATGAAGGAGTTAACGCCGACTGCTACTGAAAGCAATAAAAGCTGTTTTTTGGTTTCAACGAAATAAAGGTTGGCTCCGTTTTTAATCTTCAAGGTGTTCATCAACATCCTATAGAATATCATAATGCATATTGCAAGCACTATCCATTTCGACTGTCTCGCCATGAGATGCATGAATGTTCCGCCGAGCAAATCGCCGAGTGAATACATCACGCCTTGACCCAATGCGAGGACAAGAGCAAACATCAACTTCTTTCCAAATTGTAAATTGTTAACTGTTAATTGTTCATTATTAACGTTGAATGCTGTAGAAGCGAATGCCACTGGCGATGTGAGAGCGATGATGAAAAGGATGTTTAACATATTGAACTAAGGCTATTGAACTAAGGCAGTTGAACCAATGTATCTGAAAAGAACTAAGAACCTTGAAAAAATCCAAAGTTCTTAGTTCTTAGCTCAAAAGCCTTAGTTAATTATATCTATTATTTAATTGGTTCTAAATGAACTGTGAAGTGACGCATGAGTTCTGTTTCCCATGTGATACGTACGCCGTGTTTGATTTCGTTACGACGGTCGTAAACGTTCTTCAAAGCTGCTGCGATAACATCCATGTGGTTGTTTGTATAAACGCGGCGAGCGATGCAGAGACGGAGAAGGTCTAAGCCACCGAAACGGTTTTCGCGTGTGACAGGGTCACGGTCAGCGAGGATGTAACCGATTTCGCAACCACGAACGCCAGCTTCAAGATAAAGCTCGATAGCGAGTGTTTGTGCAGGGAATTCTTCTTTAGGAACGTTTGTGAGAACGCGGTCAGCGTCAACGAAGAGAGCGTGACCACCAACAGGACGTTGGTAAGGGATGCCGTATTCGTCTAATTTTGCTGCGAGGTATTGAACTTGTTTGATACGTGTTTCGATGTTGTCGAGTTCTGTGTTTTCATCGAGACCTACTGCGAGAGCGTCCATGTCACGACCGTTCATACCACCGTATGTGAGGAAGCCTTCGAATGGGATGCAGAAACGTTTTGCACCTTCGTACCAGTCTTCGTGAC